>NZ_JALQDN010000079.1:0-70195 GCF_023631205.1 Caballeronia sp. NCF2
GAAACGGCCGGTCACGTTGCCGAAATCGCCGGTCACGATCCCGAAACGGCCGGTCACCTTCGTCCGAAATACGCAGCTTACCGTGGCGCGACCGTAGCGGCGCGGCGACTCCCTGCTGCGTCAGCCGCAACTTCAAATCGCAGGCCATGACTGATGACCATGTGCTGGAGCTTGCTTATGCGAGGCGACCGCGGATACTTTCGTGTGGTGCTAATCTGCTCCGTCGCATGATCAATGCGCAATACTATTCTTTCGCTCGAATGTGGCCGGTCGATGACTTCCTCGACATTGTCCGCAGCAGCGGCGGCGGCTACGGCGCGCGTCAACCGGCCAATACTTCAGCCTACCTTGTTCGGCTTTGCCGGACATACGCTCAAAAAAGAGCCCACTCTCGAAGGGCGGGCCTAAAGTCCACGCTCCCCGAGAGAGACGGGAACGGAGCAGACGCCTTCGTGCTCGCAATCGTCGTGCCCATAGCTAAGGGCGGTCAAAAGGTCAACGCCGGCAGCAGGCGACGCAAAGTTGCGCATCTCTCGGAGCTCGGTCCACACACATAGTCGGCGCAGTAACGCCTAATCATGCGCCGGGCGAGTTTTAAACACCGGAACCCTTGGCGCCCGACGCGCGATACTGCGATGCTCCGTATTCCTTGCCTCCTTTTTTGCAGCCGGGTATCGATCTGCATCCCGGTTTCCTGGCGAAAGATTGCGCCGCAGGGTTGGAAGCGCTTGCCCTACGGTACTTGGAGAAGAGAACGACCGCGAAGCCTCGCAACATGACGACACTGGAGGGTTGGCGTCGATTGACATGCGATAAGTGCCCCACCTCCGTGCCGGGGCGCGTCCCTTTCTGTGCGGCGAGTTACCGGGAACGACTGCGAATGCGCGCGCGGGATACGAGTGAATCTATCGTGGCCTTCGCCTCTGCGCGCCGATTGTCAGATTCCATGTTTTTCAACCGGATCGGGCTGTCTGGGTGTAACGCCCAATAGAGCGCCGCGAACCAGCCTACAATCGTCCATCCCAGTAGCACGTTGAACAATGCGAGCGGAAGAACTGAATGTCGTTTGGTCCGATCCGCGAGGATCGCAGGCAGCAGGTAGACTGCAATGACCGCGACGGCCAGCAGGATTTCCCGAAGTAGTAAAAGTCTCATCATTTTCATCCACCCCGGCGGTGGCCTTTGCGCCTTGAGCGCGTCAAGTCAACGACGATGCGGACACTGAGCTATTGTGAAGAGCAATTGGACGTCTTCATTACTATGAACACACGGCACGACTAAAAAACGGAGCGCCGGCCATCAGCCAAGGTGTCCGGTTTGCGACCGTTTTCGATCACCGAGCTTCATCGCCCGCCGCAGACGGCCAAGAGCAGATCGGACTGAGTGAGCATTCCGACCAACTCCGCGTCATTGCGTACGACAGGAATGTGATGATGTCCGTTTGCCATGAAGCGCGGAATCACCTCGGAGATGGGTGTATCGACATCGACTGTACTGACGTCTGATTGCATGACCGTCTGAACCCGTTGCCCTTTGTCTTCTAACTCGCCGCCCGGCCGGTCTTCCTTGAGTTCAGAGGTAACGCGAAGGTCGCGCTTAGGCGGCGAAAAATCTTCCCGCGTAACGACACCGACAAGCCGCCCTTCGCGATCAGTCACAGGAAGCAGTTTATACCCCGTTTTATCCAGTAATGCGCGTGCCTGGTGAATGGTCGCATCTGCAGTGATGGTCGTTACGGGCGCGTGCATGACCTGTGCGCACCTCATGTCCAAAAGCATCCGGAAGCGTGCTTGCTGTTCCAGTTGCTCAAGAAGCGCATCACTCCGGCCTCTCGGATTCGGTGACGTGAAGGCGTTTCTGATGCGCGGATACCGGAAACGAAAGCGGAAAACCGCACTGTGGAGAAGCGCTCGCCATCTTGCAAAAATGAGGGTCGACATATTTACCTCGTACTCGTCGGCGTGTAGGCCGCTAATAGCGGTAACTGAATCCCAACTGTGGAGCGCCGGACCTCTTTCAGGCTGAGCGATACAGCGCCCGTCCGTCGCAGTGTCGTGACACGCGTGACGGCCATCGCTGCCATCCCACGACGAAGATCGTCTGCAGACCTGCGCACCCTTCAGAGGATTAGTCGCGTCAACTACGACAATATTGAACGCCCGGCCGTAGCTCGGTCGACATGGGGCGGTAAATATCAGCTGGGTCAACACGGCGATCCGTCTTCCACTCTTATATCACATCGTGATATATTTAGGTTGCGTCACAAAGAACAGGAGGGGCTATGTTGATTAACAGCGATTTCGAGATTGGCTACCTGATCGTCGTTTCTGCGCTGCTCGGTATCGTCCTTTTCGGCGCGCTCCTGAACGCCTTGCATCTCGACGGCTGGCACCCCAAGATTGTCAGCGCAGTGGTGGGCGCATTAATAGGTGTGGCGTTGATCGAAGCGGTACCGGCGATCACATAGCGAGCACAGCTTCTGACGCACTGGCGGCTTTGAAGGGCGCAAGCCGTCTTCGGACGGGCGGACGGATCGAACGCTCGTCGAAAGTAGTCGCAATGCGTTCAAGCCACTGGCGCGAACTTCTTTGCGGAAGCGTTCTGCCCGAGATGCTGAGCACAGATCGTTGTCGCGCCACTAGTAGCCGTCGCCGTCAACACGCTTGAGAGGCGGCACCTTCATTGCTGAACGCTTTGGCGGGGTTTCTGAGCTGCACGGTCGCGTAACGGTCTCAGCTTAGATAGTTTTTCGGGCCGAACTGCCTTGGGGCCAGCGCGATGCAAACTATCGACGTTGCGGAAACCGGATTCGAAATTGGTTGGGATTTCGCTCGATTTGGCCGTGCATTGGATCGCGCGTCCAGCGAACAGAGCCTACTGGCCGGATACCGGGCAGGTCGTGAGCATTTTCGCGTTCCGCAGCATTTGCCCGATCGCTTCGTGTCGAAATGGTTGCAACTTCGGCTCAACGCATTTCGACGCCGCCGGATTCTCGACCGGGAAGTCACTCCTGCCTACTTAAGAAAGATCGACTGCGCCATGTGTCCGATCACGCTGATCTCCATGACGCATGCCGCCTTGACCGAAAGCGACTGGTCGGTCGATAGGATCAACAATAACGGAGCCTATGCGCTCGGCAATCTCATGGTGATGTCCGTCAAAGCGAACCGAGCCAAGGGAGCAAAGAGCTTTGAAGAGGTCATTGAACTGGCGTCCACGAGGGCCGAAGGCGCAGTGCTCGGTCTTTCGAAGCGCGAGTGGGCACGCCTTGCTTGCGTAATGGTGGGCGCGACGAGTTGGAGCAGAGGTAGTCCCCCTCTTCTCCCGCTTCTCACTCGGCTTCCGGAGGATTCACGGGCGCCGTTGTACTTCGTTTTCCAGCAAATGCTCCTGCTTACAGCGCGTTGCGCGGCGGAGCGCAATCGGATCATGAAGGCACTGTGTAGATTGCACCCCTCCGGTGAGCGATCCGCTGTCTTGAGATGTGCAGTGGAAAGGCTGGCAGTGAACATGAGGGATGCCGCCTACCCGTACGACGCATTGGCTGACGAAGGCGTGCAGCGTCCGATGAGAAACTGGTTCACCACTGTGCCGTCAGCGAGCGTCCCCGGATTGCTCCAAGTTTGTTTCCACTACGGCGCCGGGCGATGCGAAACGACGCCTCCAGTTGCGTGGGCGCTAGAAACAAGCGGCCGCTTCTAACACCATTTGAAGACCCGCGGGACGCCGTCACTCGAAAAGTATCTGCCCAACAATAGATGGAAGGGCATCGACGATCCTCGTGTGAGTAAACGCGCCCGTGATACAGATCGAGCGCGCCGTAGCCGCTGCACCATGCGCACTGGCCTGTCTGATAACGACGGCGCAAGCGCACTGGTCGTCCCGGCGACATCGCGATGCGCCGCTATTATGAGCAAGGCGCGAGCAGGGCGAGTTATACCGCTGACGGACCTAACCGGCTGGTAAGCAGAATGATCATCAAACCGGGTTAGACAATGATGACTAATTTTTGACGAGCGCGCCACTCGGCCGCGTCAGCGCACGCCTCCGGACAATGTTGCCGACGCACAGTTGTTCCCACATGCCGATGCGACTGCAGAAGGATAACCGTGCCGAAAGCGTGGCGAGTGCCGTGTCCCTATGGCGCGAAGTTTGCGTCCCTGCATGCACAGGCGATCCGGACGCAAGTTGCTACCCAGCGGAACCCGGAGTACTAGATTGGAGGACATGATGAAGACGCTAAAAATCGATCAGCTCCGTCCAACCCAACTGACGCATGGCTTACGAGAAGTTTTGAAAAAAGCCGAGACTTATCGGAAGCTCAAGGGTCACGAACTTGAAATGGCCATCGCGGAGAAGCCTGTTCCGATTGTATATGGTCCGAGAGGCGACGCGTATGCCATCGACCACCACCATGTCGCGGCCGCGCTTTGGCGGGCGGACGTTAAGCGCGTTCCTGTCGTTCTTGTCCGAGACTTCTCGACGCTTTCGCCGGCCGAGTTCTGGCTCACGCTCGAGAACAATCGTTGGGCCTACCCCTACAACGCTCTCGGTCAGCGCATGACGTTCGTTGACGTCAACGCGTGAAGGCCGAGCGGCTTCTCCCGATATTGATTGCCGGTGCGCAGCCGATCGGCACTGAGCCCTTGCATGCAATCAGATCGCACGCCAGGTGCGCTTACTGCGCCACGTCGAAGGCGCTCCTCATCTGAAAGGACAGCCGCCCGCTGCAGACAATCGCTGTGCTTCGGGAGCTAGGCTGCGACGCCTGTATATTCGGCGATCTTGTCAACATCCAGCAGATGTTCGTGCGGAATTTCACCGACGAGCCGACCTCGCCGGATGACCAGCACGCGCTGCGACACGGCCGCAATGAAGTCGAGATTCTGCTCGACGAGCACGATGGTAAGGCCGCGCCTTTCGCGTAACGCGACGAGGGTTTCTCCGATCTCCTCGATGATAGAAGGCTGGATGCCTTCCGTCGGTTCGTCGAGCAGCAACAGCGACGGCTCCCCCGCGAGCGCACGCGCGAGTGCGAGCAATTGCTGCTCGCCGCCCGACAGCGATCCTCCGGCGCGGTCCAGCAAGGGCTTGAGACGCGGAAAGTCTTCGAGCAGCGCGCCCAGCGCATCGTCGGGCTTGCGGCCGGTCTTGACGAGTCCGAGCCGCAGATTGTCGTAGGCCGTGAGCGTCGGAAAAATCTCGCGCCCCTGCGGCACATAGGCCATGCCGCGCCAGGCACGTGCGTGCGGCGGCAGCCTGGTTATGTCCTCACCTTTGAACTTCAGCGTGCCCGCGGTCGCCGGCAACGCGCCGATCAGCGTGCGCAGCAGTGTCGTCTTGCCCATGCCGTTGTGCCCCAGGATGCCGACGGACTCCCCGCTGCCCGCCGTCAGCGTGACGTTGAAGAGCACCGGTATCGCACCGTATCCGGCGCACAGGCCTGTTGCATCGAGCATCGCGACTCCCCTTCAGTGCGGCTTTTTGCCGAGATAGATCTGCTGAATGAACGGATCGTTCATAATCCGCTCGGGCGTATCTTCGCGAACGATCGCGCCCTGATGCAGCACCGTCACCGTCTTGGCGATGCGTCGGATGAAACTCATGTCGTGCTCCACCACGACGAGCGCATGCCGCCGGTTGATTTCTAGGATGAGGTCCGCCGTGCGCGCAACTTCCGCATCGCTCATACCGGCAGCGGGTTCGTCGAGGAGAATGAGCGGCGGGTCCGCTGCAATGACGACGGCCAACTCCACCCACTGCCGTTCGCCGTGCGCCAGCAGCCCGGTAATCGCATCGCGATGCGACAGCATGCCGACGCGCTCCAAGACCTCGCGCGTTACACGTTCGGTTTGCCTGGGCGTATTCACGCGCCGCGCCGCGAGCCAGACGTTTTCCCATACGGACAGCCCGTTGAAGAGACTCGGCACCTGCGTCTTGATGCCGATGCCGAGACGCGCCGGCTCGTGCGGCTGCATGCCCGCGATATTGTTGCCGCGAAAGAGAATCTCTCCCGATGTCGGTCTGACCTGACCCGTCAGCAGCTTGAAGAACGTGCTCTTTCCTGCGCCGTTCGGGCCGATAACGCAGCGCAGTTCCGCTTCCGCCAGCGAGAAGTTGATATCGCGCGTCGCATGGACACCGCCAAAGCGGACATTCAGTTGCCGCGTTTCTAGCAGGGGCGTCGTCATGCGGCTCCCTTGTGCGTCTCGCGCTGCTCGTTCGCCTCACGCGCCGTGTTCGACGCGGTCCGCTTGCGCCGTGCCGCACCGAACAGCTTCATGCCGATATCGCCGATGCTGGGGACAATGCCCTTGGGCACCATCAGCACGAACACGACGAGGATCGCGCCGAGCACCAGATTGGAGTTGACGGTCTGCTGCGTGCCGATCTGCGTGGTGAGCCATTGGATGGCCACGCATCCGACAACCGGCCCGACGAGCGTGCCCAGCCCGCCGACGATCACCCAGATGATGATCTGCGCAGACTGCGCGAGTCCAAAGATGCCTGGACTCGTGAATGCCCCCCAGTTCGCAAAGAGACACCCCGCCAGGCCGGCGATGGCCGCGCCCAGCACGAAGGTGAAGAGCTTGTAGAGGCGTGAGTCGTAGCCGAGCAGCAAGAGCCGCTGTTCGTTCTCCTTGCTCGCCACGATCACCCGCCCGATCTTGAACGCGATCAGTACGCGCAACAGCAGGTACACCCCGAGCAGCGCGCCGAGCGACAATTCGAACAGGCCGCGCGGGCTGATGACATCGTCGATATTGCCGGGCGTGTTGAGCGGTGCAATGTTCGGAATGCCGTTGAAACCGCCGAGCGGCGCGTTGCCGATCTTCCATTCGGGACCGGCGGTCGAATTAATCACGTTGAAGAGAATCAGCGTGACGGTGAGCGTGATGACGCCCATGTACACGTCCGACAGACGCCCGTAGAAAATCAGATAGCCGAGCACCGCCGCGAACGCCGCAGGCAGCATGATCGCAAGCATGAACGGCACGGTGCTGTCGCCCATGTTCGTCACGGCGATGGCATACGTATAGGCGCCGAGACCGAAGAACGCCGACTGGCCAAAGCACAGGATGCCCCCGAAGCCCCACACGAAGCCGAGGCTCAGTGCGAGGATCGCCATGACGGCGTAGACCGTGGCCTGAACGAGCGAGAAGTCATCGAGCACGCGCGGCAACACGATCAGCATGACGAGGCCGATAGCGAGCGAAACCGCAGCGCTCTTCCACGACTTGGAGAAACGCGAGAGCGCGTCGTGCACGGGGATGGCGCGGCTTGCCTTAACGGGCATCATTACAACGCTCCCTTGAAGAAGCGGCCGGTGATACCGCGTGGCAGCAGCCGCAGCATGACGATTGCGCCGATGAGCAACGCCACTTCACCGAACACAGGAGTTGAAGCGAACGTCGCGATCTGGTTGATGGCACCGAACAGCGCCGACGAACTGACGAGTCCAGCCACGATCGCCGGGCCGCCGCCGATCACCGTAATGAACGCTTTCGCCACGAAGGCGCCGCCCATCGTGGGGACCACACCGGTCATAGGCGCGAGCAGGCCGCCCGCGAGACCCGACAACGCCGCGCCGACAGCGAAGGTGATCGAGTACACGCGGCCCGGCGCGATGCCGAGCGCATCGGCCATTTGCGGGTTCTGCATGGTGCCCCGCGCGATAAGCCCGAGGGACGTATGCAGCAGCACGCCACGCAGCGCCACGCCAATCAAAACCGCCACCGTGATGATGACCAGCGTATAACTGCTGACCGAATAGCTTCCGATGGCGAAGTTACCGAGCGGCGCGGAGATGCCCGCCGTTGTGTTGCCAGCGATTGACGTGACGATGCCGATGAGCAGCAACGAGAGGCCCCATGTCGCGAGCATGGTGTCGATCATGCGGCCATACAGACGCCGGATGACCACGCGCTCCAGTATTACCCCGATGATCGCGACCACGCACGGCGCGACGACGAGAATCGCGATCCACAGATTCACCCCAAACCGGATCGCCGCGATCGCAGCGTAGGCGCCCAGCATCATGAATTCGCCATGCGCCAGATTGATCACCTTCATCATGCCGAAGATGACCGCGAGGCCCGACGAGATCACGACTAGGCTTGCTACCGCATAAAGCACTTGTATCAGGATGATAGCGATCAGATCCATCGTCGCCCCTCTGAATGACGGCGCACGGCGCGCCTCACAGTTTGATCACATACTGCTGGTTGTCGCGCGGGTTCTTGATGAGATTGCATACCGCGCTCGTGTCGACCGGCGGCTGATTCTGGAACGTCTGCACGATCTCGAGCTTGTGATTCTTTACCTGCGCGATGCTGACATTGAGCACGCAATGATGTGTGGCCGGATCGATGGACACCTTTCCGCTCGGCGCATCGATGCTGATACCGGATTCGAGCGCCTCAATAACCTTCGTGCGTTCGATGGCGCCCGCCTTCTTGACACCCTGCGCCCAGAGATTGAAGCCCTGATACGTGCCCATCGCAAGCTCGGTGATGTTCGGGTAGTTCGCACCGAAGCGCTTGTGAAAGCGCTCCTTGAATGCCCTGTTGACCGGGTTGTCGAGGTTTTCGAAGTAGTTGTATGACACGAGGAAGCCGTCGCATTCCTCCGGCGACAGAATGATCTGCTCGTTGCCGCCGGCGAAGGTCGTCGAGGCGAGCGGAATCTTCTTGTGCAAGCCTGCCGCCGCCCATTGCCGGTAGAACGAGACATGCGACCCGCCGACGAGCGCGGACACGAGCATGTCTGGCTTGGCCGCTTCGATCTTGGAGATGGTCGAGCCGAAGTTGGTGACATCGAGCGGAAAGAAGTCGATGGACGTCACCGAGCCGCCGTTGTCCTGAACGAACTTCTTCACCCATTGCGAAGTAATCTGCCCATAATTGTAGTCGGCCGCGACGACGTAGACTTTCTTGCCCCACTGCTTCATTGCATAGGGAATCAGCTTGGCGACGGTCTGCCCCGGCGTGACGCCCGTGCAGAACGTATTCCGGTCGCACACGCCGCCTTCGTATTGCGTGTTGTAGAAATAGAGCGTGCGATAACGGTCCAGCACCGGCCGCATGACTTCTCGGGAAGCGGACGTGATGCCGCCATGCACGACCGCAACCTTGTCTTTCAGCGCCGACTGCTGCGCGAACTGTGTGTAAAGCTGCATGCTCGACTGCGGATCGTAGTTGAGCAGCTTGATCTGCTTGCCGAGCAGACCGCCCTGCGCATTCCATTCCTCGACGGCGATACTCAGGCAATCCGCCATTGGCTTGCCGTAGATGTCGAGACCACCCGACTGATCGGTGATGCCGCCGACGAGGATTTCGTCGGCGGCTTCGGCGATGAACGGGAACAATCCCGCCATGCCCGCGGTTACCGATGCCGCGGACGACTTCAGAAACGAACGTCGGTCCATATTGAGTTCCGAAAAGAGAGGCGAGAGAAAGCGCGGAGCATTCCGTTCACAGCGATGATTCAGAGCTTCATCCAGTCGACGGATTGCTCGAATGCGTAGGCGCCGCGATAGATCGTGGCTTCGTCCCAGTGCTTGCCAACCAGCATCATGCCGACGGGCAGGCCATCCACCATGCCGCATGGCACACTCATGGCGGGATGGCCGGTGCAATCGAAGGGACACGTGTTCGGCAGCATCTCGAACGCGCGCGCGATGACCTCTTCCACGCTCGCGCCCGGCTTCGGCAGCGGCGTGGCGACGAGCGGAAGCGTGGGCATCAACAGAAGATCGCAGTCGGCGAAGGCGGCGTCGTACGCTGCTTGGAGCTGACGCGACAGGTTCTGCGACTTCGCATAGAAATGACCGCGATAATGTTGGATGAAGTACTCGCCGAGCACCATCGTGATTTTGAGCGTTTCCGACAGTTCGTCCGCGCGCTCGCGCCATCCGGCGTGATAATCGACCAAGCCGGTCACGTACAGACCCTTCCAGTTGAAGCCGTGGCCGTTGTTCTTCATCATCTGCTGCGTGGCGCCCTCGGCAGCGATAGGCATCCAGATCGCCGGGCCGATCCGATGCATCGGTATTGAAACCTCGCTGACCTTCGCGCCGAGTTCGGCGAGATGATCGGCAGCAGCGCGCACCTTCGCGTCCGACACTTCGAGCGATTGCGGCCAGCCGAAACCTTCCTTCACCACGCCGATGCGCAGGCCGCGAACGCCTTCCTTCATCAGCTCCGAATAAGGCTTCGCGACCTGCCCCGCATGCTGACGCGGATCCAGCCCATCGGGGCCGGCCAGCACTTCCAGCATCAGCGCGTTGTCAGTCACGTTGGCGGTCATCGGCCCGGTGTGATCGATCGTCAGTTCGATCGGCATGACGCCCGTGTAAGGCACGAGGCCATGCGTGGCCTTCATGCCGTAGATGCCGCAATACGAAGCAGGCATTCGAATCGAGCCGCCCTGATCGCCGCCGATGGCGAGGTCGACTTCGCCGGAGGCCACGAGCGCTGCGCTGCCCGATGACGATCCGCCCGCCGAGTAACCTATCTTGCGCGGGTTGTGCACCGGTGTCGGCGAACTGGTATGCGAGCCGCCCGAGAAGCAGAAGTATTCGCACGTCGCCTTCCCGACGATAGTCGCGCCAGCATCGAGCAGGCGCGTGACGATGGTGGCGTCGACATCGGGCACGTAGCCTTCGAGCGTGGATGCGCCGTTCATCATCGGCACGCCCGCGAGGCACACGTTGTCCTTAAGCGCTACGGACTTGCCCGCGAGCTTGCCGGTCGGCGCGCCCTTGACTTCGGTCTTCACATACCACGCGCCGTAGCGATTCTCCTCGGCCGAGGGGCGGTAGCCAGGCGTGCGCGGATACGTCACGCGCGGAAGGTAGTCCGGGAGGGAATCGATCACATCGTAGGCGTCGAAATTCGCCTGCAACAGCGTGTGATAAGTGGCGAGTTGCTCCTCGGACAGATGCATGCCGAGACTGGAGGCGACTTGGTCAAGCTGGGCCGGCGTGGGACGTTTCACTGCCATGACTCTTCCTCACTCGAACGGATTCATAACGGACGCGCGCCTGTGCTCCCGTGTTCAAGCGACGCGCGTCGAAGGTAACCGGGGTGCGCCGCAAGGCAAGGCCCCGATCTGCGAACCATGGTAGGAACACATATTTTCCACGTCAACTATTTATTTTCCGTGGAAACTAGATGGGAACATGAAGACACATCGGCGTCGATCGCCTCACATCCGCGAGATCACTTCGAAATGGTGTCCTTCTGCACGCGCAAGATAGATCGGTACGCGATTCACGCGGCCGCCTGCATAAGCCGCATCCCGCGCGCTGCGGTACGCCAGCGGCGCGATGCCGAATTGCGCGAGACCGGCATCGCAAGAGAGGCGACGGCGCTTTGCATCGTCGATGAGCGCAGCAAGAAAATGCACCCCCTCATAAGTGGACTGGCCGAAGGTGTCAAGCGTCGGCGCGCGTGCGCCGTAGCGCCCGCGATAGCGCTCCTTGAAAGCGAGATTCGCATCGGTTCGCAACGACGCAAAATAACCCGATGCAACATAAAGCGAAGCTGTGTTGCGCGCGCCTATACCGAGCAGTTCGTTCTCGCCCAGTGCACACGAGAGACGCAGGATGCTCCCCGCCAGACCTGCTTCGCCGAACGCGCGGTTGAACTCGATCGTATCCTGACCGATCAGCGACAGCAGTACCGCATCCGCACGATGCTTACGGATCGTGTCGAGAATCTCGCTGTAATCGCCCGTGCCAAACGGCACGAGGCGCTCGCCAACGACCCGGCCGCCCGCATCGTCGACGATGCGATGCGCGAGCCGATGCGTCGCGCGTGGCCACACATAATCGTTGCCGACAAAGAACCAGCGCTTCGGCCGGTGCCGCGCATGCAGCCAGTGAATGGCTGGATGAAGCTGCCGGCCCGTGGTCTCGCCGATGGCGAATACACCCGGCGTGCGCTCGCCTCCTTCGTACAGCGGCGTATAGACGAATGGGAGCTGGCCGGCGACGGCCCTGATGAGATCGAGCCGCACCGCGCTCGTGTGCATGCCGACCAGGGCGTCGATAGCATCGTCTGCGATCAGCGCGTCGAGCGCGGACTGAAGATCGCGTGCGTCGTCGCCCGCGTTGATGGTGAGCAGCCGGCAGGGGCGCCCTGCAATGCCCGCTGCGGCGTTGAGTTCGTCCACGGCGAGTTGCGCCGATGCAAGCGCGCAAGGTCCCCACAAACCGGCGGAACCGCCCAGGGGGACGCACAATGCGATGGTCAACTCCTGCCTGGAGCGGCAGAGCCGGTTGCGATGCTTCATCGAATGGTCCGCCGCCGGGTCGAGATGGTTCGGAATGCACCAAAGCATGGCGCGCACGCACCATCACTTGCCGGAGCCGACGTCTCCGGTGCACCGATACTTTCCGAAGAAAATTTAATTGGGTAAGATTTGATTCGTTCGCCCTAGCCAAAGCATCTACCATGCCGGAATCCGATCTGTCTTCTTACCTCGCCTGGCTCATCGCGTCCGCGCACCGGCAGATGAAGTTGGGCCTCGCACAACTCACCGCTGAGGAGGGCGTCAATGAAGAGCACTGGCGTATCCTGCACGCGGTGTCGGATGAAGCCGGCCATTCGATGAGCGAGCTCGCCGAACTTGTACTGATGAACCTGCCCGCGCTCACTAAGAATGTAGACAAGCTCGTAAGTCGTGGACTCGTGCTGCGCGCCGCCGACGACGCCGACAGCCGCAAGGTGCTCGTCTACATCACGGACCGGGGCATCACGTTACTGGACCGCCTTCAACCCGGCGTGGACGCGCATCATGCCGCAATCGAGGACGCGCTCGGCCAGCGCAACGCCAAACAACTGAAGCGCCTGCTCGAGCGATTCATTGAAGAGACGCGACCGCGCTGATCATGCACATCTGGCCGAGTATCCGGCCCGTCTAGACCGCCTATGTCATCGCCATCAAGCAGTAAGGATCGGCCAAAATGAGTACCCGATACCGTGTCATTCGTGAGCCGATCGCAGACGGTCTGGTAATCGCACACACCTCGTTAGAGGCCAACAGCGGTGCCAAAGCTCCTCTATCCGTTCGCATTTTCGTTCGACCACGACCTGAGCGGCGACGACTCCGCAATGATTGTGTTGAAGAAGCTGTATCGATGAAGCTCAATGTTGGCGGCGGATTCATCGCTGCTGATTTCGCCTACTCAGTTCATAGCGCGAATCGCATCGGCAACGCCAATATCCAGGGCTCGAGGCTCACCGGCAACGGCGAAGACCGCTTCCGGGTGTGGCTGCGAAAAGTTGGCGATTTCCAGCGGGTGCAAGCCCTTCCGCCGCAGTTTCACGAGTGGTTCGTCGGTAACCACGCGTGGAATTTGGTACTGGCAGGGCTCCACTCGGTCGCGGCGGACGTTGAACAGGTCCTATCAGGTCGCAGAGTTGATGTTTTTTGAGGCCCTCACACGTCTCGTAGGTTTGCAATGTGGACTTTGCTGAGGCGATGTCAAAGGAGAGCTCGACGGTCGTTCGCAGCTCGACACGTGCTCGAACTCATTGCGCCGCGTGCCTTACTAGAGCGGAGGCTTTTTAATCTGTTCGTGTTGCAGAGCTTGGTTCAAGAGCCTTATTTCGAGCAGGCTCCAACGCCGTCATACCCGCTGGTTAGACAGCATGCGCCTTTCGCTTAGGGCTATCACCCGCTTTTTGCGGGTGCTTACGTTTTCCCTCCGATTCGCTGTTTGGATGTGCAGTATCCGCCGACATCGCGAAGAGATTTCGAAAATAGACGTCAACGCCCTTGATGTGCTGCCGAAGGAGGGCCTCGCCAGCATCTGCATCGCGAGCAGCGATTGCCGCGAGGAGCTTGCGATGATCGCTAATTGAATTCCGTCGGTGTTCATCCGCCGAGAAATAGATCTCGCGCCTTTTCCTGGACATCAGATAGAAGACGTTCACAAAGCGAACGAATACCTCGTTTTGGGTCGCAGAAACGATAGCTAAATGAAAGTCCGCATCGAGTGCTGCAAGCGCTTTATGATCGCCTCGGGCATCGGCGCAACGCTTCACAATGCTCGACAGCCGTTCGAGATCGGAGTCTGTTCGACGCTCACACGCTAGTCTTACTGCCTGGACTTCCAGAAGACGTCGCAGCTCTACCGCCTGAATTACCTCATCGGGCATCAGAGGCGCATCGGCTTCGGCGAAAAGAACCATTGCTTCAATACTGCGTTCAGCGGACCCCTCCCGCAGATAGATTCCCGACTTGGGCCGCGCATCGATAACGCGGAGCGTGTCGAGCCGAATTAATGCTTCCCGCAGCGCGCCTCTGCTCATACCAAACAGCTCGACCATTTCACGTTCGGAGGGCAGCTTGTCACCCGGCTCGAAACCGCGCTCTTGAATGAGGCGCACCAATTGTCGGACATTTTCCAGCATTCATTCACCAAGTTCTTTGAACGCAGACTCCCGCCGCTGTATCGAGACGGCGGGGACTAACAAGGTGATTTTACATCTGGTCAAACCAGAAAACCAGAGGTCGGCCTTAGCAGCGCGTTCGGTCAAAAAAGGCAGCATTTTCATGCGGTGGACTGGCCCGATCGCCGCGACTACTCTACGTGACGTGCAAGACGTCGCGAGGCAATATCGGATCCGCGAGAAATTCGTCCACGATCTGGCGATCACGTCCTGATCGAAACAGGAGCAAGAAGACCAGTGCGCACACCATGGTTGCGACGGCGGAACAGATTATCGCTGGAGTATATGACCTGAACCATTGAAACGAATAACCCATGGTTAAGGGCGACACAATCCCACCAAGAAGTCCCAGAGAATTCATGATCGAGCAGACAACGCTCGCGCCGCTCTGGCCACCAATTTCCGGCGCCATCGCCCACATCGGACCCAAGATGGACATCACAAAGGCGTAACCAAGTGACATGGCGGTCACAGAAAGGTAGAGGTTCTTTGCACTTACGGCGAGAAACAAACAGACAGTGCCGAACAACAAGCCGCTAAATATGACTCGTCGCGTCGCATTCTCAATAGTCCTCCCGCGTTCAACAAGCCGCCTGACAAGCCAACCCGCACCCACAACCGAAACGATCGCAAATAGGTACGGTTGCGCCGCTAAGACGCCCATTTTGGACATCGACATCTGGTAGGTATCGGTGAGATAAGTTGGATACCAAGAGAGGAAGAGAAAATTAATCAGGTTTAGCCCGAAGCAGGACAGAGCACAAGCCCACACCGAAGGCCTCGTCGCAAGCAGCCTCCAGAAGCCCGGAGGAAGAGAGGCGTTCACTCCCACGAGCCTATCGTGATAAATCCAGTCAAGCTCATTCTTCGACACTCTAGAGTCATTATCTGGGTCATCTTGCAGATAGAACCATATCCACGTGCCCAACGCCGCGGCCATCAGTCCGGTTGCAACGAAAGCAGCTTGCCAGTGTGCCTTTACGATGATGGCGGACACAAGAGGCGGCGCAACAGCGGAGCCGATTACAAGACCGAGGTTCTGAATGGACGACACTTGAGGGTACTCGATCCGCGGGAACCACTTACTCATAAGGAAGGCAAGTGCGGGCCAACTGACGGCCTCCGCGGCGCCAAAAGGTATGCGAAAACCCAGCCAACTCCCGAAGGTTGTTGCTGTCGTCGTCGCCACCAGCAAGATACACCACAGCCACATGAAGAAAAAAAAGCATCGACGTGGCCCGAGTAGATTGGCCACAAACGCTGCTGGAACTTGGGCGGCCGCATAAGCGAAAGTGAAAGCGCTAAGAATGAAACCCATCTCGCCGGAGGTAAAGTGCATTTGAGCTCGAATTACCGGCGCGGCAACAGCCAAGTTCGCGCGATCTAGATAGCTGACCGCCGCGATCAGAAACATCAACCCCATTACCTTCCATCTGAATTTGGATTCCACGCTGTCTCCCGTCGGTTTAACCTCGCGCAGTGTCGAAGCCCGCGACTCGATAGTCGGCGTCGATCTGCTTGTACCAGATTCTAAATAGATTCGACGGTGACGGTCAACCGCCGAAACCGCCGCTCCCGGGTGTTTTCGGCTTGAAGCATGGCTTTGAGGGCCCCGGGGAGCCGGAAAATGATGCGTCACGGAGATGCTTGTTTGGCCCGACCAGAAAGTGGGTAGGCGGCCGCTCCACCGGCACCGGGCGAAGCACGCATCGAAACAATCTAGAGCTGGACCACTGCTTCTCCACGGCTCAACCTCGTAACTGGCTCAGTGCACGGCGCGAGTTGGCGATCGACCCGCCGTCCTGGGTCGCCAGTGTCGCAGCCATGCACGGCGATGCGTCAAGATGACCGGTACATTGCTGCTTCGTTGTCAGGCTGGTACCTGAATCCGACCCGGGGACGTTCACGGCCCTGCTTCTGACGGTCGCCTGGAGCCGGCGGTCGCGGGAGAGGAGGATTTTGCGCGACCTCCGGATCGCCGGAGCCGGTGGTCGCGGCGGTGGAGGATTTTGCGCCATCCGCCCGCCGCGCCTCATACAGCGCTTGATAGCGGCGAATCGTCTTGCGATCGATACCCGTGAGCTCGTGGATCCTGTGCTGGCTCACGCCGCGCTCAAGCAGCGTGAATATCGCGCTTTGCAGATGCTGCTTCAAGACATTCACTCCCGAGTCTCCTTCTTCTCTGAAGGAGACGACAATAACTGTCCTGCAGCACCGCTAATGACCGCTCAGCCGGCGGTCGTTAACTGGGGGATTTTGAAGTGACCATACATGGGGGAATTTGACCGACCGTCGGGGCTTCTGACCGCGCCCGAACTTGCCAGCGTCTGTTCTACTTTGAACAACGACAGTCCCGACCATTATCCATGCACGGCTGCCCGCAATACGGGCAAGAGGTTGGGCGAGGCGATCTACCACGGGATGCCGTCGATGCCTAGCCCCAGAGACGCAACCTCTGCATCCCGGGCGGCGGCTAACTCAGCCAAATTCTCGGGCCTCAACGCGCATTCGAGGATTCCCGCGTCAATGCAGAAATGCTCGCTGATTGCCTCGCATGCATGTACAAGCGCGAACGACACTTGCTTTTCCTCGTCTAAGCCTTTGCGCTTAGGGCAGAAATAGCCCGCGTACAGAACGTCGCCGATTATCTCCGTTGCAACCAGTCGTTAAGGTCTTCTTCGAACGCTCGCGTGTCGCTGCTGGCTGAAGCAAACATGCGCAGCGCGTCCGCCTTCGATACCTCTCGCGAATAGATCTCGACGCGTCCACCGCCGGCCACCGCGTCGACCCACACAACGGCGCTATTGGCGTTTAACATGTTTGCGCCTCCTCGACGGGATCAAAAAAGTTCCTTCTGGGCGAGCGCCAGACCTATCGCTTCATTTTGTTTTGGCGTCAGGTTTCTCGCTTCGACGCGCTCTCGTTGATAGTAGATCATCGTCCCATACACGTCCGCCAGTACTCTCGCTCGTGGGCAGACAGCGAAGTCATCCGTCGCCGCCTGCCGCGATCGCCAGTAGTTGATGGCGTTCTCAATATCAGTGATCGTGTATTAAATCATCCTAATAGTTGCCGTTGCTCTAAGATCCGGATGAAATTCCTCTTCGTCGGGTCTTGTCGCCCGAGCCTCGACGAGCGCATCGCATTTTGCCGGTTCAGCGTGAGAGCAACGGCTTTGACAGAGGGCTGGGCGACACCGTGCTAGTGCTTTACTTCCCCTTCCAACTCTAGGGCCAGTTCCGCCGCCAACGCCGCCTGCAAGTTGCCGTGCTTTTCACGGAATGCTTCGGCGCCGGCTAGCATTTCCGGATGGTCCTTAAGGAACGAAGCCAGTTCCGCGTCTCTCGCGGAACTGAGCGCGGCGACGTTCGCAGGTTCAAGCGCGCGGTCCAACGTCGCGGCGTCGACGCCGAAATGCTCGCTGATAGCAGCGACCGCGTGGACAATCGGGAACGCTACATCCTCGTGCGCTTCTTTGCAACCCTCGACGAAGAAGTAGCCTGCGCAGAGCAGGTCGCCCTTGACCTCCCGCGCGACCCACGAGGCAAGATCGTCCTCAATTGCTCAGCCCCTCTCCAGCGCCGAGTTCAAACTGCAAGTCTCAACGATCGTCAAAGCGAAGGCAACGACGGACGGTGCGCGGACAACACAATCAATAACGGTCCGTATCCGCTACTTCCCCAGCGTCAGACTGTCCGCGACCGCCTCATCCGCGCACCGCAACAAGCCCATGATCAGCCGCGCTCGCGGTGACGCCCGTTGCCACACGACGCCAAAACGGCGAGCTTCCGTCTGAACGGGCAGCGCGAGCCGCGCGATGGAAAGCGCCGAAGTCATCGGCGAGACGATATCCGGCACGAGCGACACGCCCAGCCCGCGATCGACCATCATCGCGATCGCCATCAGTGCGTTTAGCTCGAATAACTCGCGCGGCACGATGCGCGCCGCTTTCAAGTACAGGTCAGCCTGCTTGCCGCCGCCGAGCGTCCGGTCATAACGGATGTACGGCTCGCGCCGCAGCAGTTCATGCGGATCTTCGTGCGCAAGCCGCGCGGGCGCCAGCACGACCAGCGGCTCCTCACGCAGCAGATGCCAGTCGTAGGCCTTCGGCAGCGCGAACGCGGGATGCAGGCAGATCGCGACATCGAGATCGCCGCGCTGCAGCGTGTCGTAAAGCTCCATCGAGGTGCCCGCGCGAATCAGCAGCTTCGCGCGCGGAAACTCGCGAGCGAAATTGGCGAGCACATCTGGCAGCAGGCTCAATAGCGCCGTTGTAATGGTGCCAATGCGCAATTCGCCCATCGCTTCCCCTTCCAGCGCCCGTGCCTTCAGATCCGCGAAATTGGCCACCAGGCCGCGCGCGCGCTCGATCACGCGGTCCCCTGCCTCGGTCGGAATGACCGTGCGGCCGGAGCGCACGAAAAGCGCGATGCCAAGCTCGCGTTCGAGCGCCGACATTTGCTGCGCGATGGCCGCCGGCGTCACGCCGACGCGGCGCGCGGCTTCCGCCATGGATCCGGTATCGACGACGAGCAGCAGATTGGACAAAAACGCTGTATCCATCGGATACCTTTTCTTAACGTTGAAGATAGCCGCACATAGTTTATCTAAAACGTTCGCGTCCGTAGACTGGTCGGCATATCAAATAATCAGGGAGACATATGCGAAGCAAGCTTTTCGTGCCGGCCTCGCGTCCGGAACTGTTCGCCAAGGCGCTCGCGAGCGCCGCCGACGCCCTTTCCTTCGATCTCGAAGACGCCGTCTCGCCAGAGCGCAAGCCGCAGGCGCGCGCCGATTTGCGCGTGTTACTCGCCACCGACGACGCACTCGCGAGCGACAAGACGCTCATCGTGCGCGTCAACGCGCTCTCGACGCCGCATTTCGCTGCCGATATCGATGCCGTTGCGCGCAACGGCGTGTCGCTGATCAATCTGCCGAAGCCCGAGCATGCGGACGACGTGCTCGCGGCCGCCGCCGCCCTCGATGCCGCCGAGCGCGCGAACGGCGTCACCACGCCGATCGGCCTCTTGCTCAATGTGGAGTCGCCGCGCGCGCTGCGCATCGCGGCGGAACTCGCGCTTGCGCACCCGCGCGTCGCCGGTTTGCAGCTCGGTCTCGGCGATCTCTTCGAGCCGCTTTCAATCGCGCGCCGCGAAACGGCCGCGATCCAGCAGGCGATGTTCGCGCTGCGCATCGCGGCGGGTGAAGCGAACGTCTTCGCCTACGACACCGCCTTCGCCAACATCAAGGACAGCGACGGCTTTCGCGCCGAGGCGCAGATGGCGCGCGCGTTCGGTTTCATCGGCAAGAGCTGCATTCATCCGAGCCAAATCGCCATCGCCAACGACGTGTTCCGGCCATCCGATGACGACATCGCGCATGCGGTGCGCGTGGTCGAAGCCGCGCGCGATGCGGATGCCAACGGCATCGGCGCATATGTCGTCGATGGAAAGATGATCGATCCGCCCTTCGTCGAGCGGGCCCGTGCACTGGTCGCGGACGCAGCGCGGCTCGGGCTGCTTTCGGAAGCACAGCGCGCTTCGGCGAACATTTGACAGGAGAAGGTTTCATGGAACAGAACGCCGGACGCGGCGGGCCGCTTTCGGGCGTGCGCGTGCTCGACCTGAGCGCCTATATCGCCGGGCCTTATGGCTGCACGCTGCTTGCGGATCAGGGCGCGGAAGTCATCAAGATCGAACCGCCCGCAGGAGACAACCTGCGCAAATATCCGTCGACGCTCGAAGCGGAAAGCCGTGCGTTTCTCGGCGTGAATCGCGGAAAGCGCGGGCTCGTGCTCGATCTCAAGCAGACGGAAGGTCTGGACGTGCTGGTCGCGCTCGTAAAAGAAACCGATGTGCTCGTGCATAACTTCCGGCCGAGCGTGCCGGCGCGGCTCGGCATTGCCTACGAGCAGTTGCGCGAGATCAACCCGCGCCTCATCTACTGCGCGGTGACGGGCTATGGCGAAACGGGTCCGAACAAGGACAAAGCGGGCTACGACCAGGTGCTGCAAACCATGACGGGCATATGCACGCTGCAAGGTCCGGTCGGCGGTCCGCCCGAGGTCGTCTATGGCTCCGTCGTCGATTACTACGCGGCGGCGCTGGTCGCATCAAGTGTGTCGTCGGCGCTGTTCGCGCGCGAGAAAACGGGCGCAGGGCAATACGTCGGCGTGTCGCTGCTGCGCAGCGCGCTCGCGATGCAATCGGCGCGCATGATCTGGGCCGACAGCGAAACGAAGAACGTCGGCCGAGACATGCGTTCCGGCGGCATCACCGGCATTCACCCGACGCGTGAGGGCTACCTCTACATCTCCGCGAACACGCCGCAATTCTGGAAGTCGCTGTGCGCGCTGACCGGTCTCGACGCGCTCGCCAGGGACGAACGCTACGACAGCGTGCGCAAGCGCGCCGTGCATCGCGACGAGATCGTGCCGAAGCTGCACGCGGCGCTTGCCCAGCGCACGGCGCTCGAATGGGAAGCGCATTTCGGCGATGCCGTGCCGTGCGCCGCCGCGCGCAGCGTCGAGGACATGTTCGACGATCCGCAAGTGCTTGCCGAAGACATGGTCTCGCGCTTCGACTGTCCGGGCGTGGGCGCGTATCGCGGATTCAAGCACCCGGCGTGCTTTTCCGCGACGCCGCTGCCCGAACCGTTCGCTGCGCCCGCTTTCGGCCAGCATACCGATGCGTTGCTGCGCGAAGCCGGCCTAGGCGACGATGCCATCGAAGCGCTGCGTGCGAAGCGCGCGGCGCTCTGAGCGGAGCCTTGGCGATGAAATGCGATTCTCACATTCACATCTATGACCGCGCGTTCCTGAAGCCGGGCGAGCACCCGGTCTTCGTCGAGAATGCCGACGTCGCCGCGTATCGCAAGGTACAGGCGAAAATCGGCACCGAACGCGTGGTGATCGTCACGCCGCGCGTGTACGGCACAGACAATGCCGTGACCGTTGACGCCATCCGTCAACTCGGCATCGAAAACGCGCGCGGTGTCGCGGTGCTCAATCCCGATGTCACCGACGACGAACTGGATGCGTTAAACGAGGGCGGCATTCGCGGCATCCGCTTCACGCTCTACACAGCGAAGAACGCGGCGGTCGGCTTCGACATGGTGGAACCGCTGGCCGCGCGCGTCGCGGAACTCGGCTGGCATGTGCAGCTTCACTGGACAGCGGAGCAGATCGTCGATCACGAGGCGCTCGTGCATCGTCTTCCCGCGGAGATGGTCTTCGATCATCGCGCGCGCCTGCCGACGCAAGACGGCGTGCAGCATGCAGCGTTCGACATCGTGCGCCGTCTCGCCGATGCGGGGCGCGCGTGGATCAAGCTCTCCGGTCCTTACCTCGACTCGTCGTTAGGTATGGGAAGCCGCTACGCCGACATCACGCCGATGGCTCGCGCCTGGGTGCATGCTGTGTCCGAGCGCCTCGTGTGGGGCAGCGATTGGCCGCACGTGACGGAGAGGCACAAGCCCGACGACGCGTTCCTGCTCGACCTGCTCGCCGAATGGGCCGAGGACGAGGCGACGCGCGAGCGCATTCTCGTGACCAATCCCGCCGTCCTTTACGGCTTCGCAATCTAAAAGAAAAAAGACATTCTGGAGACACCGCATGAAACCCGCCGCCGCGCCGACACCCGTGCGCAAGACGCGCTTCGCGGAAGCAATCATCCGCCTCTTCGAGCGCACCATTCCCGACCCGTTCGTGCTCGCGATCCTGATCACCGCGATCGTCGCCGTGCTGTCGTTGATCTTCGCGCCGCATGCTTCGGTGCCGAAATTGATCGGCGGCTGGTACAAGGGCTTCTTCGACATCTTCACGTTCGCGTTTCAGATGACGCTCGTGCTCGTCACGGGTCATGCGTTCGCGCACGCTCCGCCGGTGCAGCGCATGTTCCGCGCGCTGGTGTCCGTCGCGCGCACGCCCGCGCAGGCTGGCGCACTCACTTTCGTGCTCGTCGCGCTGACCTCGTTCTTCAACTGGGGCATGGGTCTCGTCGTCGCCGCCTTGCTCGCGCGCGAAGTGGCGAAGCGCATCCGAGTGGATTTCGCGTGGAACGTCGCGGCGGGCTTTTCGGGCTGGGTCGTGTGGGCGAGCGGCATTTCGAGTTCCATCGCGCTCGCGCAATCGACGCCGGGCAGCTCGATGAATGTGGTGCAGAAGCTGACGGGCGCCGTGCTGCCCTTCGGCGAAACCGTATTCACGCGCTTCAACCTCGTGCCGACGCTCGTCATGCTGATTGCCATACCCTTCGCGCTCGCCTGGCTCAGGCCGCGCGACGAAGTTGCCGTCGTACTCTACAACAAGCAGCATCCGGACACACCGCTGCGCAAGAAGCCCGACGGCAAACTGAGCTTCGCGCGCTGGATCGAGCATTCGTGGATTGGCAGCGCGTTTATCGGTGCGGTCGGCATTGCGCTGATCGTGTTGACGCATTTTCAGCACATCGCGTTTTCAGGCGTGAATGTGGTGATCTTCGTGATGTTCATCGCCGGTGTGATTCTGCACGGCTATCCGCTCGCCTATGCGGACGCGATCAAGAACGCCGCGAAGCTGACGGGCTCGATGATGCTTCAGTACCCGCTCTACGGCGCCATCATGGGCATGATGGACGTGACCGGCCTGCCCGATGTGATCTCGCACTTCTTCATTGCGATCTCGAATGCGCACACGCTGCCGTTCTGGAGCTACGTGTGCTCGGTCATCGTCACGTTCTTCATCCCGAGCGGAGGCGGACACTGGGCCGTGCAGGGGCCGTTCGTCGTGCCCGCAGCCGTCGCGCTGCACGCCTCCGTTCCCGCGACGACGATGGCTGTCGCGATGGGCGAACAGGTATCCAATATGATGCAGCCGTTCTGGGCCGCGCCCGTCGTCGCGATGGCGGGCGTCGGCGTGCAGCGCGTCCTCGGCTTCACGGTGATGACTTTCGCGGTCGGTGCGATCGTGTACGGCGCAGCCTTGCTGATCTTCATCTGAAGCGCGATGATCGGAGACGAACCGATGAGATCCGCTTCCCGCCCACTCGACGAAGACCAGAAAGACACCGAGAGCACGGGCCTGAAAGCGCGCTGGTGGCGCGTTTTCGATGTGCGCATCGGCGCGCTTCCGCTACCGGTCTATGCGGTGCTTATCGCCGTGCTTGCCGCGATGAGCGCGCACGGCAAGCTCGCCTCCGATCTGCCCACGGGCATCGCGCTCGTGACGGTGGGCGGTTTCACCTGCGCCGAGCTTGCAAAGCGCATTCCGTGGATCCGGCATATCGGGGCGACGTCGATCTTCGCGGCCTTCCTGCCTTCAATGCTGGTCTATTACCAGCTCATGCCCGCGCCGGTCACGAAGGCCGTGACGACCTTCACGAAGCAGTCGAACTTTCTGTATCTGTTCATCGCCGCGATCATCGTCGGCAGCGTGCTGAGCATGGACCGGCAGACGCTCGTGAAGGGCTTCGTGCGCATTTTCGTGCCTGTGGCGAGCGGCTCCGTGGCGGCCGCTGTCGTCGGAACGGCTATTGGCATGCTGCTCGGGCTCGACGTGAAACACGCGCTTTTCATGGTCGTCGTGCCGATCATGGCGGGCGGCATGGGCGAAGGCGCGTTGCCGCTCTCGGCAGGATACGCGCAGATTCTCGGCGTTGAGCAAGGGCCGCTGTTCGCGCAGGTACTCTCCGCGGTGATGCTCGGCAATATCGCGGCCATCGGCTGCGCGGGCGTGCTGAACTATCTCGGCGCGCGGCGTCCGCATCTCACGGGCAAGGGACGTCTCACCGTGGCGCAAGCTCGCGACGACATGACGGACGCGCAGTCGCCGTCGTTCGAGTTCGACGTGAGCTCGGTCGCCGCCGCGGGCGCCACCGCCATCGCGCTGTATCTGGTCGGCGTCCTGAGTCATCAGTATTTCGACTGGCCGACGCCCGTGGTGATGCTCGTGCTCGTCGTCGCCGCACAGTATTTCCAGCTTGTGTCGCCGCGCGTGCGAGGCGGAGCGCGCTTCATGTACGGCTTCTTCTCGACCGCCGTCACCTATCCGCTCATGTTCGCGATCAGCGTCGCCATGACGCCGTGGGGAGAAATCGTTACCGCGTTTCATTGGGTCAACATCGTGACGGCCGTATCGACGGTGCTCACGCTCACTCTGACGGGCTTTCTTGTCGCGCGCCGCCTGGGGCTGTATCCGGTCGAAGCCGCCATCGTCAACGCGACGCATAGCGGACTGGGCGGCACCGGCGACGTGGCGATTCTGACCGCCGCCAATCGCATGGAACTGATGCCGTTCGTGCAGATCGCGACGCGCATCGGCGGCGCGATTACGGTCATGATCGCGCTTGCGGCTTTCGCGTGGCTGCGCTGAGTTACTCGTAGCGCCGCGCGTCTTCCATCAATGCCGGCGTGCCGATGATCGCGTTGAGCTCGTCGAAGTCGGCCATGCGCTCTTTCCACGGCGCAGTCGTGCGATGCTCGCGCAGGCTGCCGTAGAAGCCCTGCAGCGTATGCGCGACGGCTCGCGCCGCGCCGCCCGGAAAGATCACGATGCGAAAGCCGCGCGCCGCGAGCGCATCGGCGCTTTGCACCGGCGTCTTGCCGCCTTCAACCATGTTGGCGAGCAACGGCACGCGGGAGGCGAAACGCGCACACGCCGCATCCATCTGTTCAGCCGAGCGCAGCGCTTCGATGAAGAGCGCATCGACGCCCGTTTCAAGGTAGCGTTCGGCGCGGTCGAGCGCGGCATCCAGGCCTTCCATCGCGAGCGCGTCGGTGCGGGCGAGGATCAACGTGTCCCGGTTCTGGCGTGCATCGAGCGCGGCGCGCAGCTTGCCGCACATTTCCCCGACGGGAACCACGCTCTTGCCGTCCAGATGACCGCAACGCTTCGGGAAGGTCTGATCTTCGAGCTGGATCATCGCGGCGCCCGCGCGTTCGAAGCCGCGCACCGTGCGCTTCATATTGAGCGCATTGCCGAAGCCCGTGTCGCCATCGACGATGATAGGCAGCGTCACGCGCTCGGTAATACGCGCAAGCGTATCCGCGACTTCCGTGTAGGTTGTGAGTCCGACGTCTGAGCGCCCCAGCCTGGCATAGGCAATCGACGCGCCCGACAAATACAGCGCATCGAAACCGGCCTGCTCGGCGACCAGCGCGGATAGCGCGTCATAAACGCCGGGCGCGAGCACGGTCTTGCGCGCGAGTTGTTCAGCGAGAGTCATGCGTTCACCCCTCCTTGACGCCGTGGCGCCGCTTCAGCAGATTGAAAAGCCCGCCTGCTTCCGCCATGTCGAGTAGAAACGACGGCAAAGGATCGCAGACGAGCGTGTCGCCGCCGGCGCGCGTGATGCGTCCGTGCAACGCATCGATGGCGATACGCTCGCCCTCCTCCAGCGTCTCGGCCTGAGCACACGTGAGCAGCACGAGTCCCACATTGAACGCATTGCGAAAGAACAGGCCGCTGAATGCTGGCGCGATCACAGCGCGCACGCCGAGCCGCACGAGCGCGGCCGGCGCCTGCTCGCGCGAAGAGCCGATGCCGAAGTTTGGCCCGGCCACGATGACGTCGCCGGGCTGGACGTTGCTTGCAAACTCCGGCCGCTGCCGTTGCAGGCAATGCCGCGCGATCTCGTCGATGCCGAACTTCATGTAGGCGCCGGGCGCGAGCGCATCGGTGTCGATATCCGCGCCGACACGCCACACGCGATGGGTTTCGACGGCTTCGCTCATGCGATCACCTCGCGCGGGTCCGTGATGCGCCCGCGCAAGGCGGACGCCGCCACGGTGAAGGGCGAGCCCAGATATACCTGTGCCGTTTCGGTCCCCATGCGGCCCTTGAAGTTGCGCGCCGTGCTGGAAATTACCGTTCTGCCCTCGGCGATCTGCCCGCCGTAACCGGAGCATGCGCCGCAAGATGTGGCGAGCACCTGTGCGCCTGCGTCTTCGAGAATCGACATCACGCCTTCGCGGCGCGCGGCTTCGCGATCACGCACGCTCGCGGGTGCCACGATAAGCTGCACGCCGTCCGCCACGCGCCGATGCGCAAGCACGCTGGCCGCGGCGCGCAGATCGTCGAGCTTGGCGCCCGTGCATGCGCCGATATACGCGACCTGCACCGCGACGTCGCCGAAGGCGTCCGCCGCGCGCGTATTCGCGGGACTGTGCGGCGCAGCGACTTGCGGCGCGAGCGCGGCGGCATCGAAGTCATGCGTTTCGGCTGGCGCGTTGCCGTCGCCTTGCCAGTGCGTGATGTCGATATCGCCGTGCACGCCGGCTTTTCGCAGATAGTCGAGCGTTATCGCATCGGGCGCGATCAGTCCGGTCTGCGCGCCCATCTCCGCGCTCATGTTCGACAGCGTCATGCGCTCCTGCATCGACAATGCGGTTACGGCTTCGCCGCAGAACTCGACTGCCTGATAGCGACCGCCGTTCATGCCGAAGCGGCCGATCATGTGCAGCATCATGTCCTTCGCCGTGACGCCCTGCGCGAGCCTGCCGCGCCAGCGCATGCGCAGCGTCTTCGGCACCTTGACCCAGATCTGCCCCGAGACCGCGACGCCCAGCATCTCCGTGCTGCCTATGCCGAACATATAGGCGCCGAACGCGCCGCCTGTCGGCGAATGCGAATCGCCGCCGACGCAGAACATGCCGGGCCGCACGTGGCCATGCTCCGGCAGCACCACGTGACAGATGCCGACGCTGTCGTACACGTGAGGCAAGCGTTGCTCGGCGGCCCAGTCGCGCGCGATGCGCACGATGCGGCGCGATCCCTCATCGGCTTCGGGCACGTAGTGATCGATCACGAGCACGATCTTCGAAGCGTCCCAGAGCGGTGCGCCGAGTTCTTTGAGCATCGGCTTCAGGCGGCGCGGACCACTCGAATCGTGGAACATCGCAAGATCGACATTGCAGGTCACGATCTCGCCCACCGCGACTTCGGCGCGCCCGCACGCCTTCGCGATGAGCTTTTGCGCGAGCGTCTGGGGCGCGGTCGAGGGCGTGCTCATGACCAAGCTCAGTCGACCATCTGCGCGACCTGCCCCGCTTCAAGCAGCAGGCGGTCGTGCGTGGACGGCAGTTCCGCGAACGGGCGCCGGTATTGCGCCCACATGCGCAGATCCTCTGGCTTGTGAAAGACCTGTGCGTCGGGCATCGCGGGCCAGTCGGACACCGTGAGCCACAGGCGCAACAAATGACGACGCTCGTTGAGCGGCTGCGCATCGACATAATCGGTGCGGCCGTGCACGAGCACGCGATTGTTCAGGAACTGGATGTCGCCGTCGCGGAAACCCATGTCGAGATAGAACTCGGGCGACGCCGCGATCTTGCGCAACATGTACAGCGCCTCCGACTCCAGCTCGCTGAACGGAACCTGACCGCTCTTCTCGGCCAGACGCGCATAGCCCGTCGGCAGATAACAGATCACTTCGCCCGCGCTGTCCGTGAAGAACGGCACCTTGTGCTCGCTGAACGTGCGCGTGGCGCGACGGCCATCTTCGTCGGTGCGCTTGCACCAGAGGCCTTCGCGCAGCACGTCGAGCAGATCCGGACGGGTGCGCAGCAGTTCGTTATGCACGGCGAGCGCGCTGGAAATACGGCTCTCGCCGCCGGAAATCGCGGTACGCAAGCACATCAGGCCGATGATGTCGCATGAATCCGTGTGCATGAGCTGGCCGCCGCCCTTGCGATAGCCGCGTGATTTCGGCTCGTAGTCGCTCACGTTCACCACGTGGCCGAGCACGTCGCCCAGATACGACTGCGTCACCGGCTTGCTGACGTATGAGCCGAGGCCGAAATAGATGCGTGTCATGTCGTCGTCGGAGTAACGCTCGCGCGGCAGGCCGCGCAGCATCATGAATCCGCGGCCGTTGCGCAAGAACGCAGGCAGCTCGCGCATGAAGCGGCCCATCGTGTCGAGCGGGAAAGTCTCTGGGCTGATATCGGGAAAGTCGATGTCGCCGAGCGACAGCAGATGCGCCAGCGCGGCATCGATTTCAGCGACCTCCGCAGCGGTCAGGACGTGCAGTCCTTCGCGCGTCCAGTCGAGCTCGGGGCCTTTCCAGACGGCGGGCGAATCGATCAATTGTCCTACTCGGTTCATCTCATGCTCCTTGATGGAAATGGTTCAGGCGCGCACAGTGTCCTGGTGAGCGTCGATCACGGCGCCGCAGCCGATGAGCTCGTCGAGCGCGCAGTCGCCGATGAGCGGCGCCAGAATCTCGCGGGAATGCTCGCCCTTCTTCGGCGCGGGACGAACGAAGCCGCCCGGCGTTGCCGAAAGTCGCGCAACGACGTTATGCACGGCGACGTGGCCGAGCTCGTCGTCTTCGATCTCGACCAGCGCTTCGCGACCGGTCACATACGCGTCCCCCGCGAGGTCGCTTGCGTCGAGCACCGGGCCCGCGGTGACTTCGGCGCGCTCGAAAAACACGAGATTCTCGGCGAGCGTGCGGGCGCGGATGAACGAGCCGACTACGCGATCGACTTCCTCCACATGCTGCAGACGCGCGCTGTTGGTCGCGTAACGCGGATCGGTGTTCATGTCGTCGCGGCCGATCGCGGCGAAGAGGCGCTGCGCCATGCTTTGCGTCGACGTCGAAATGCACAGCCACTTGCTGTCCGCCGTTTGATAGGTATTGCGCGGACACGTGGTGCTCGAACGGCTGCCGGTGCGCGCTTTCACGTCGCCGGTGAGCTGATAGTTGGCGACCTGGGGGCCGAGGATAGACAGCATCGGATCGAACAGCGACAGGTCGATCACCTGCCCATTGCCGCCGTTCACGCGCGCTTCCCAGAGCGCGACCATCGCTGCGTGCGCGCCGTACAGCCCCGCGGTCATGTCGCCGAGAAACATCGGCGGCAGCACCGGCTCGCGATCGCCGAAGCCGTTCATCGCGGCGAAGCCCGAGTACCCCTCGACCAGCGTGCCGAAGCCCGGGCGCTCGCGGTATGGGCCCGTTTGTCCCCAGCCGGACACACGGAGGATGACGAGCTTCGGATTGACCGCGTGCAGCGACCGAGGCGAAAGGCCCATCTTCTCCAGCGTGCCGGGCCTGAAGCTTTCGACGAGCACGTCGGCGTGAGCGGCGAGGCTTGCGATCAACTTCGCGCCCGCCTCGTGATGAAAGTCGATGCACACGCTGCGCTTGTTGCGCGCGTACGCCTTCCAGAACACCTCAGCGCCCTGCGTGCGGAAGGCGCGCAAGGTGTCGCCCTTCAGAGGCTCGACCTTGATGACGTCCGCGCCGAAATCTGCCAGCTGCAACGTCAACATGTTTCCCGCGACGAGACGCGACAGGTCCACGACCTTGATGCCGCGAAGCGGTCCGCTGTGCGATGCGTCGAAGACTTTGCGATGCATGATTCGGGTTCTCCGTTTCGCTCGTGGCGCGCCGAAAACATCGGCGTGAAATCATTATCCTCTAGAATAGACATTGTGTCTATTCAGACGTTCCGACGCCGTCGACACGATCGGCCTTGCAGGCCTCATGCCTTACACTGCAAGATACGCGGCAACACGAAGACAACGGCGCAATCAACCGGAAACAGCAATGGCAACCGAAGAACCCGGCGTCGCGGCGGTCAACCGCGCGCTTTCTATCCTCAAGGCCTTCGAGGACAGCATCGACGGCATGACGCTGACCGATCTCACCAACGCGACAGGCCTCTACCACAGCACGATCCTGCGCCTGTGCGAATCGCTCGAACATTTCGGCTATCTCAAGCGCCTGGAGGACGGCCGCTACATGCTGGGACCGATGCTGTTTCATCTAGGCATGATTTATCAGAGCTCGTTCCGTCTGCGCGATTACGCGCTGCCGGTGCTGCGCACGCTCGTTAAGGAGACGGGTGAAACCGCCGCGGTCTACGTGCGGGAAGGCGACGAGCGTCTGTGTCTTTATCGGGTGGAATGGCAGCGCTCCGTGCGCATGCATGTGCGCGAAGGAGAACGTCTCACGCTCGAGGCCGGCGCAGCGGGTCATGTGCTGCGCGCGTTCTCCGAAGGCGCGCTCAAAGGGAACCTGAAGAAGGTGCGCGAACACGGTTATTGCGTGTCGCTCGGCGAACGCGAGCCGGAAAGCGCCGCGATCGCCGTGCCGGTGTTCCGCACGGGGCAGGAACTCGTCTGCGCCATCTCCCTGGGCGTGCCGCGCTTTCGCTTCAATCGCAAGTCCTTCGAGGTCTATCTGCCGAAGGTGATGGAAGCCGGCGCGGCGCTCACGAAGGCGCTGGGCGGCGACACGTCCCTTTTCGAGCCGCCCTTCGCGCATTTCAGCGGGATCTGAGTGAATGCGCGCGGGCGCGCGTCAGACGTTTTGCTGGATCGCAGGGCTCGGACCGTCCGCCTCCGTTTCGCGCCCGTTAATACGCGATTGCAGCGCCGCGAAGCAGCAGGCGCCGATAACGAGCGCCGAGATCATGAACAGGAAGCCATTGTTGTACGAGCCACTCGCCTTGACGAGATAGCCCACGCCGAGCGGCGCGAGCAGGCCGCCGATCTGCCCGCCCGTATTGATGACGCCCGCGAAAACACCACGCGCGCCCTGCGGCGCCAGTTGCGCGACGAGCCCCGCATACGGCGACAGACAGCCGTACAGCAAGAACGCCGCCGCCGAAAGGCCGATCAGGCAGGCGACGATAGTCTCGGCGCTGTAGGCGAGATAGAGCGCGAGTCCGGTGCAAACGTAGCCCACGGCGACGAGAGTCGGACGCTTGCGATGCAACGGTCCGCTACCGAGCCACCCGAACACCACGATGCCGAGGAAGCCGAACAGATACGGCACCGATGCGGCAACGCCGAGGGCTTTTAGATCGATGTGCCGCTGATTGGCGAGATACGAAGGGATCCAGCCAAGAAATCCCCAGTAGCCGACGCTGAACGTCATATAGCCGAAGAACAGCAGCCAGGTGCTCTTGCGTCCGGCGAAGAGACGCCATTGCGCGGCGCGGCTTGCCTTCATCTGCACGGAGCGTTCCTTCGCTTCGATCGCCTTGCCCGGAATCATCACGAGGATCAGCAGCGCAACGATCACGCCGGGAATCGCGAACACGTAGAACACGTTCCGCCAGTCGCCGTGCATCAACAAGCTCGTGACGACGGGAGCTACGACCGCAGGACCGATCGCCAGCGCGGAAAGCCAGACGGCATGCGCTTTGGCCGCGTCCTTGTGACTGAAGTTGTCGGCGACGGCCTTGTACACCGCCGCGTTGCACGATCCCTCGGCCAGGCCGAAGCAGAAGCGCGCGCCAATGAGCACGGCCATCGACGTGGCGAGACCGGTCATACCGGTGAATACCGAAAACAGGACCGGCGCCACGACCAGCAGCGCCTTGGTCCCGAAACGGTCGGCGAGGAAGCCGCCGGGCAACTGCATCAGCGCATAGCCGAGCGCAAACGCTGCGAGCAGGATGCCGAACTGAGCGGCGTCGAGATGCAGGGCTTTCACCATCGTCGGTCCGGCAACGGAAATGCTTACCCGATCCAGATAGTTCACGAACTGCAGCAGCCAGGTCAACGCCAGCAACCGGTATCTCAAGCTCATTTTGTCTCCCTTCGCTTGGCGCGAATGCCTCGCATACGAGAAATAGAAATCATGTCTATTATCGGAAAGGTAACGGACGGGCGCGAAGTACACAACAAAAGTGAGATCGGGGATTTCCCGTAGCGCAACCGAACGACCGGCGAAAAGACGCAGCAGTTACCGTAAAACTAACTCATGAAACGGCGGCAACACGCAACGCGTGAAGGGCCCGTCTCGCCGTGTTTTGGGCGTGAGCATCGGGCGGACGGCTCCTCTCGAAGCGCTGCGGATCATTTGTCCGCCTTCCCTGTGTCGTTGGCCGGTTCGGCATTCCGTTTCTGCAGCAATTCAGTTGACCAGGCATATCATTCCACTGTTAGCCGGGCAAACGTATCGCTCTCGAGAAAAGCGGTTGAGCGCCGCTGCACGGCTTCGACAAGGTACGGGCGACCCCGGGAACAACGTATCTTTTGCGATCGATATCGATAAGCAGACGCAAGGCGGCCTCAAGTTTTCGTACACGATTTCTAGCCTCAACGCCAAGAAAACCGCCGACAATGACTAAGTGAACAAGATTGAGATCGACTTTGCCCCAGAGCTTGGTCCGGATCGCTCGCCAGAGCCGCGAGCCGGTAGAGCAAGTGGTGCGGCGGACAGTGGAAACAAGTCCCCCGGCGCCACGCCACCCCCATCTGCGTCATGACCCCCGCCTTGGAGGAAAGGGAACGACGCCAATACCGAGCCCAGGACAAGTGCATCCGCGCCATCACCGGCATCAGCGTCGACCAGCAGCGGCCAATAAAAGTGGTCGCACAGCGGCGCAACCGCGGATGAACTGAGCCAAGCGGCAAAAAGCGTCCACCGGTCTAGTGCGGGCGGATCGCTTCAATCAGTGCGCGTTATTGTTAGAACGCAGTGGTCTTAGAAAAACGGGCAGGTCACGTGATGGGCCAAGGTCGGGATCGTCTCGGCAAGAAGAGGTGCAGCCGATTTAGTCAACCCTTCAGCCTAAAGCACATGCATGACGAGCGGCAACAGCCGATCCGCCCATTGAGATGCCAACTCCGGCGCCACGCACAAGCTTCCCCAATGTTCGCCCAGGCTTTCGATGTAGGGCACCTGATCGTCCTGCAACGCCTCAAATAGTCTTTCCAGCCAGCGTTCGCGGACTGCCGACTCAACGTCGGCGGCGGCGATCAGTGGGACGAGCGTCTCAATCGCTCGGTCGACCGCGCTGCCCAGTGCGCCCGAGGAACTATCGACCTGCTCGAGTGCGGGTGACAGTCTTTCAAGCAGAAGCACGCCCCTTCGGCAGCGAGCGCGCGGTCGGCGCGGGAGACCGAACGAATCTCGGATACCGCCTCCTTCAGGCGTTGGATAGGGAGCGACGATCTCGATCCGAATGCGTTGCGCCGGAAGCGCGAAACGAATGTCCATTTCGATGAGGGCATGACAGTCACGTTCGGTAAGCATCGTCGAGGTCGTCGCGGTCGCCAGCAGGTGCCGTAGGCGAGGTGCCATCTTCAGAGGCGCGTTGACATAGAAGTAGACTTAGCTTGGAGGGACAGCAATCGACTTCGAAGGTAATATGCGCTAACGCGGCCCTTTCTGCCCTTGACAGAATGCCGCTCGGCACGTTTGTCAAGGCATTTGCCGTGGAGATATAGGCTTCTGCACAATTCTCGGCACATTACCGCGCCTGTCGAGTAATCCATCGTTCGTCAAGACGGGTTCGCTGGCCGTACATGGACGCCCCCAGTTTGCCAAGCTTTCATTCGATGACAGCAAGTGAGGAAGATTGCATCCGTACATTCGGACTTTTAGCGCGAGACGCATTTGCTCGCTGTCCCTGATGGGATGTGCTGGTTGGCGCCTCGATCGCTTACACGCACTCTGGGTGCCTCGGCCAGCGCGGGCTGTGCCAACCACGGTCTTACCTGCTTTGCCATCACTTCGTGATTGCCTGAGCAATCGGTGGTGTGATCCTATCCTGACAAGGTCTGTCTGTCTTGAGTGCCCGGGCTGGTTACACGGCTGCGGAATCAGGCGTGTAGCCAGCTCGGAACTGTCGGTCGTGGACGAGCAGAGCCCAAACGATTCGAGCTGTCTTGTTCGCCTGCGCGACCGCTGCGACATTTGCGTTTCGACGCATGGTCAACTTGACCAACCAACTGTCTGGGTCGTTCCTCTGCGTCGCTCGGTAAATGACGGATCGCGCTCCATGGACGAGTAGGGTTCGAAGGTACGCATCGCCTCGTTTACTCATGCCAAGCAGCTTTGCCTTACCACCGCTGGAATGCTGTCGCGGTACGAGTCCCAACCACGCGGCAAGCTGCCTCCCGCTATCGAAATTCTTTGCATCGCCAACCGTCGCAGCTAGGGCGCTCGCGGTAATCGGGCCGATCCCTGGCACTTGTTCAAGTCGGCGACTGGTCTCGTCGTCACGATGCCAGGCCTTGATCTGAGTCTCGATCTCGCCAACCTGTCGGTCGAGTAACTTGAGGTGCTCGAGCAGTCTTTGGATAAGCTGCCGGAATGCTCCCGGCAAATCATTCGTCGCATCTTCGATGAGCTCCGGCACATGACGGGCGATGTGGGCAATGCCTTGCGGCACAATCAGTCCGTACTCGCCCAGCAGGCCACGAATTTGATTGGCTTGAGCGGTGCGAGCCTTTATGAAGCCTTGGCGCACGCGGTGCAGTGAGAGCACAGTCTGCTGCTCGACGTTTTTGATCGGCACGAACCGCATCGTCGGCCGCGTCACAGCCTCGCAAATGGCTTGAGCATCAGCCACATCGTTTTTGTTGCTTTTCACATAAGGCTTCACAAACTGCGGTGCCATCAATCGGACCGTATGGCCAAGCGCCCGCAACTTGCGAGCCCAGTGGTGTGCGCTGCCGCAGGCCTCCATCCCGATCAGGCACGCCGGGAGGTTGGCGAAGAATGCCATGACTTGCTCGCGCCGCAGTTGCTCACGTAAAACCGCCTTCCCGTGCTCGTTCGCCCCGTGAACCTGAAATACGTTTTCGCCAGGTCGATGCCAATCGTCGTAATCTGCATGATGACGCCCCTTCCGGTTTGAGTGGTCGATGACACTTCCACTCTGGCACATCGGTGCAGTCATCGGGTGGGGGCGTCCATCCCATTGCTTACCGAACTGTTTGGACGACGGAAAGGACGGCTGAGCCGGTATTCGACGACGCGCGAACTCGCCGAACGGGACGCGATCGAAACGGCGTAGCGCGGTAGGCGGCGGTTTGAAGGCGATGCAGATCAAATTCCGTTCCGGGCGTTGGCCCCGTTCGTCATGGCATAGCCAACCTTTCAGACGGTGCGACGCGCCAGAAGTTTAACATGTGTGGGCACACCGATTAAGGCAAAGCATCTTCGACGAGTTCAATCCAGTGTCGCACGCCGGTGCGTTCAGCCGCCGCTAAGTGGGTCTGGCAGCCAACATTTGCCGTGGCAATCAATTCGGGCCCACCGCTTTCCAGCGCATCCATCTTGCGATCACGCAACTGCTTCGATAATTCCGGCTGCGTTAGCGAATACGTACCCGCGGAGCCACAGCACAAATGTGCATCGGGCACCGAAGTCAGATCATAGCCGAGGCGCGTGAGCATCGATTCGACCGCACCGCCGAGCTTCTGGGCGTGCTGCAATGTGCATGGGCAATGAAACGCGATACGCCGCCGTTTTGCCGATTCAAGCGCTTCGAGGGGCTCGCCAGCGAGCACTTCGACGAGATCGCGCGCCAGTTCACTGACGCGCGCGGCTTTATCGGCGTAAAGCGGATCATCGCGTAACAGATGCCCGTATTCCTTCACGAAGGCGCCGCACCCGCTTGCCGTCTGCACGATTGCTTCGGCACCGGCTTCGACCGCGGGCCACCATACGTCGATGTTGCGGCGCGCGCGCGTCAGGCCGATTGCCTGCGCATTGAGGTGATAGTCGGTCGCGCCGCAGCAGCCTGCCTTCGGCGCGTCGACGACGCTGATGCCGAGCCGGTCCAATACCCGCGCTGCCGCAGCATTTGTATTCGGAGACAGCGAAGGCTGCACGCAGCCTTCGAGCATCAGCACGCGCCGTGCGTGTCTCGCGGGCGGTCGCGGCTTGGCGGCGATGATGTCAGCCGGAATCTTCTGACGCAGCGATGAGGGCATCATCGGACGTGCGAAACGTCCGACCTTGAGAAGCGTGTCGAAGACGGCCGTACGCGGAATAACGTGACGCAAGCCGGCTCGCAAAAACCGCTCGCGGGCGGGACGGGACACGCGGCGCTCTACTTCCGCACGGCCGATATCGAGCAGCGCGTGGTACGTTACGCCCGACGGACACGTCGTTTCGCAATTCCGGCAGGTGAGGCAGCGGTCCAAATGCAATTGTGTCTTGTGGGTGACGGGCGCGCCTTCGAGCATCTGCTTGATCAGATAGATGCGCCCGCGCGGTCCGTCGAGTTCGTTGCCCAGCAATTGATAGGTCGGGCACGTGGCGTTGCAGAACCCGCAGTGCACGCATGAACGCAAAATTTCTTCTGCTTCGTTTGCGCGTGCGAGCGTCTTGGCTTCGTCGCTTAGATTGGTTTGCATGGCGTGTCGTGTCGATGGCGTCAGTAATCCGCGTACATGCGGCCAGGGTTGAAAACGCCGTGGGGATCAAGGCGTTCCTTCAACTGCTGATGAATGCGCATTACCGGTGCAGGGAGCGGCTGAAACGGATAGGCGGAAACGCCAGGCGTAAAGCACGTCGCATGACCGCCCGCCGCGCTGGCGATGGCGCGGATTGAGTCAGCATCCGCATCGCTCTTGAGCCAGCGTTGCGCGCCGCCCCAATCCAGGAGGGTCGCGCCAGGCAGGTCGACGAGCGGCGTGTTGTTCGGCAACGACAGACGCCAGAGCGGGCGGTCGTCGTCGAAGAAAGGCAGACGCAGCTCGCGCAGATCGGCCCAGAATTCTGCATGGAGATGCTCTCCGCCGATGCGATCGACAGCGGCACCCACGGAACCCGCGCCGCCTTCGAAACGTACGTGGAGATACCCGTCGACATGACATGCGCCAGCTACGGGCAATGACGCCTTCCGCCATGAATCGAGTTCGCGCATCGCCTCGCTCGCCTCCAGCGCGAGCATTATGCTTTTTGTCTCGCGCGGCTTCGGTAAGACTTTTAGCGAAACTTCAGTTATTAGCCCCAGACAGCCAAAGCTGCCGCTCATCAAACGTGATACATCGTAGCCAGCGACATTTTTCATAACCTGACCGCCAAAGCGCAGATGCTTTCCTTGTCCGGTAACGATGCGACAGCCCAACACGAAGTCGCGCACCGCGCCGGCCCATGGACGGCGCGGACCTGACAGCCCCGTCGCTACTGTGCCACCTACGGTCGCCGTCGCGCCGTGGCTGGGCGGTTCGCACGGCAGCATCTGGCCAGCTTCGTCGAGAATCTCCTCTAGTTCTGCGAGCGGTGTTCCCGCGCGCACGGTGACCACGAGCTCGCTCGGATCGTAGTTGACGATGCCGCGATGCCCTCGCGTGTCGAGCGCCTCCGCCTCCACCGCTCTGCCGAGAAATGCCTTGCTGTCGCCGCCGCGAATGCGCAACGGCTCTTTGTTTGCGATAGCGCGCTGCACCTGATCGACGAGGCGCGCGCTGTTGTCGATGGAAACATGATCGTGTCGCATTAAAAGCGCTCCAGTTCGGGATGCGGCAAGGCGCCGTTATGAACGTGCATTGAACCGAACTCTGCGCACCGATGCAGCGTGGGCACGTTCTTGCCCGGGTTGAGTAAGCCGAGGGGATCGAATGCGGCCTTGAGCGCGTGAAAGAAGGTGAGTTCATCGCCGTTGAACTGCACGCACATCTGATTGATCTTCTCGCGCCCGACGCCGTGTTCGCCGGTGATGCTGCCGCCCACTTCCACGCACAGTTCGAGGATGCGCGCGCCGATTGCTTCGGCGCGCTCCGTTTCGCCGGGCGTGTTCGCATCGAAGAGAATCAGTGGATGCATGTTCCCGTCGCCCGCATGAAATACGTTCGCTACGCGCAATGCAAATTGCGCCGACAAGTCCGCTATACCGCGCAGCACGCGCGACAACTCTCGGCGGGGGATCGTGCCATCCATACAGTAGTAGTCGGGCGAGATGCGACCGACGGCAGGGAAGGCGTTCTTGCGCCCAGCCCAGAAACGCTGGCGCTCGGCTTCATTCGCGGCGAGCCGAACCTCGGTCGCGCCTACATCGCGCAGCAGCCGGCCAACACGCTCACAGTCATCTGCAACGTCGGATTCGGCACCGTCGACTTCGCAGAGCAGCAGCGCTTGCGCATCAACCGGATAGCCAGCGTGGATGAAGTCCTCGGCGGCACGAATCGCGAGGTTGTCCATCATTTCGAGGCCGCCCGGGATCACGCCTGCCGCGATGATCCGTGCCACCGCGTCGCCGGCTCTTTCAATGTCGTCGAAGCTCGCGAGCAGCACCTTAGCGCTTTGGGGTTTGGTCAGCAGCTTGACCGTGACTTCGGTCACAACGCCGAGCATGCCTTCCGAACCGGTGATGAGAGCGAGCAGATCGAAGCCCGGGGAATCCAACGCTCGGGAACCAAGTGTGAGCTTCACACCATCGATCGTGACGATTTGCACGCTCAGGATGTTGTGAACCGTCAAGCCGTACTTGAGGCAATGCACCCCCCCCGCATTCTCGGCGACATTGCCGCCGATAGAGCATGCGATTTGCGACGACGGATCAGGCGCGTAATAAAGGCCGTGCGGCGCGGCGGCCTGCGAAATCGCAAGATTGCGCACGCCGGGCTGAACGCGCGCCGTACATCCATCAGGATCGAGATCGACGATGCGGTTGAAGCGCGACATCACGAGCAGAATGCCCTTTTCCAATGGCAGCGCGCCGCCCGACAAGCCCGTGCCCGCCCCACGCGCGACAATGGGCACGCCGCGCGCATGGGCGTACTGCAGGAGGGTTTGCACTTCATCGACCGAACTTGGTAGCGCGACGAGCATTGGCGTGATGCGATAGGCCGACAGGCCGTCGCACTCGAACGGGCGCAGATCTTCTTTTGCGTGCAGCAGTTGCAGCCCCGGCATCAGCGCCTGAAGTTCGCGGACGATGGCGGCCTTTTCGTGCGTGGGAAGCGGCCCGTCGATCAGTTCGTCGTAGGCGTAGGTCATGCATGTCTCCGTTTCACATCCAGTTTGGCAGTATTCTTTCGTGTGCGCCGGTGCATGTCGACCGATATCGCACTGGTATTACCTCTTTTTGAGACGCGGGGCCATCATAAGACTCAGCCCAGAGGCCCTTCACAGAAAAGCCGTGGTAGCATATAAATCTGGTACTACCAGTGGTGCTGAGGGCAATGGATAGCGAACGCAAACTCGCCGATGTCGTAGTTGAGCGTATCGAACGCCTAATTGTCGATGGCGTGCTCAAGCAAGGGCAGACGCTGCCGTCGGAACGGCGACTCACACAAAAGCTCGGTGTGTCGCGTACCGCATTGCGCGAAGGACTGAAGATGCTACGTGCGCGCGGTCTGATCGAAACCGAGCAGGGGAAGGGATCGTTCGTCGCAAAGCTCACCGCCGAACCGGTCCAAACGCCAATGATGCAGCTACTTACGACTCAGCCGCGCACCCTTTACGATCTCCTTGAAGTGCGCGAGATGTTGGAAGCTGAGTCCGCGCGGTTAGCCGCTTTGCGCGCCACGGCTGCGGATCGCATCCTCATCTCGCGGCGCTTTGAAGACATGCTTGCGGCCGGCGCGCGCGGGGCTGACCCAACCACTCATGCGCGGCTCGATCATGCTTTTCACCTTGCGATTTGCGAGGCATCGCATAATCCGATGCTCGTGCACACGCTCGGCATGCTGAACGAACTCATGCTGAGCGCAGTGTTTGCGTCGGTGAACAATCTCTACCATCGAGAGCCGCGAAAGCGCGAGATCGACCGGCAACACGCAAGACTGTATAACGCCGTCACGGGCGGCTTGCCGGAACAGGCTCGCCGCGCGGCGAGTCACCATGTGAGCAGCGTGCGTGAGAGCCTGAGCGAGATCGAGCAGGAAGAACAACGGCTCGTGCGGGCGACGCTGAGGCTCGAAGGATGGAAGTGACTGCCCACCAGGAATTCCTTCAAGCGTCTCTCTGCGTTGCTCTCGCGTGATCTTCGACGAAACTCCCGTTCCGGCCACAGAGTGCCTGATGTGAGCGCCTTCCACATGAGGCGAGATCACAGATCCGCGTTCGACGACGACATCAGAGTGGGGCGTGGCCGACGCATGCCAAGGAACTGGCCAACCATGGAAAGCGGCGTGGAAACCCGCTCGCCGTCAGCATCGACGGCAGATGGACTTCTCGATTGCTTGGGACTCGCGAGTTCGTAGTGCCACACATGCGTCGTTGATCCTCGCAGGGCGATTCCGTGCGCGCAGCGTCCGGTTTGAACGCCGATCGCCAACAGATGGCGTGCACCTTGACATGGATGGCATCATTGCAGTAGCTTATCACCTTGTGACTGAGCGCTCAGTTTAGAAACGACCACGTTTCGACTTCGTTGTCCGATGTAACCGCATATTCCAGCTCTCTCAGGGCTCTCTCGGGGCTCTTTTGCCGACGCTTACCGTCGGCTTTTTTTTGCGAATCTCGGAAGGACATCTATAGTGCTTTTCGGCGGCTTAGCGATTCGCGTCGGGACTCGTCTAAAGGGTTCGGAAGTATTGTGACGATAATGTATAGGGCAGTAACTCGCGCCCCGGCAAGCGTCAATCTGTGGTGGAGAAGTCCGTTGAGCGATTTGCTGCCACAGCCAACTTGCGTTCTTGCGCGGGGCTACGTGGGCTGTTGACCCACGTGCGGTGGTAAGGCTTGCGACTTTCGGTTGTCTGAACTCACATTTGTGTTATTCAGTGGCATAACGCATACAGCACGCTGGTCCACCTTGCCGGGATGCCATTTGTTGCCGAACAATCGAGGGCCGCCTCCCCTCGTCACAACCTGAAGCACGACCGCAGCCGATACCTCGGTCGATCGCAGCACGAGCAGTTGGCGAAGATTCAAAGCGACGTGTCCATCGAATGAAGCGCATCAATGGCCCGACAAGCATCGGCAGGCAGGATTGCGGTGCGAGTAGACTACTGAATTGCACCCTGGCGCAAATACGGCATCCTCTTAAACTACTTCGGGCACGCGAGTCCGCGCCCGCCCACAGCCAGAGGTGGCTTCGGGAATTCGGACAGTTCGTTGAGTGGAAAAGCTGGGGCGTGAGTCGGCCATAATGGCCGGCAACAAGGAACCAGAAGATGACGAAACGAAACCGACGGACCCACTCGCAGCGTTCAAGGCAAAGGTGGCCCTGGCAGCGCTCAAGGGCGACAAGACGCTGGCAGAGCTGGCCCAGCAGTTTGATGTCCATCCGAACCAGATTACGGACTGGAAGAAGCAACTGCAGGAGCGGGTTGCCGATGTCTTCGACGCGGGCAACTCGGCGCCAGCGGCACCGCCAGTCGACGTGAAGGTACTGCACGCGAAGATCGGGCAGTTGACGCTGGAGAACGATTTTTTAGAAAGCGCGCTCAGCAAGGCGGGACTGCTGAGCGTAAGGCGATGATCGATCGTGATCACGCCCTGCCGGTGACACAGCAGGCGCGGCTGGTAGGCATCAGCCGGTCGAGCGCCTATTACCAATCGCGCGGGGTCAGCGAAGCGGATCTGAAATTGATGCGCCGGATTGACGAGCTTCACCTCGAGCATCCATTTGCGGGGGCGCGAATGCTGGCACGGCTGCTGCGTCGTGAAGGCATCAAGGTCGGGCGCAGACACGTCAGCACCTTGATGAAGCGCATGGGTGTCGAAGCGCTGTATCGCAAGCCAAACACGAGCCGCAAGCATGCAGCCCACAGGATCTGGCCGTACCTGCTTCGCAACCGGAAAATCGACCGGGCCAATCAGGTCTGGGCGCTCGATACGAGCTATATCCCGATGGCGCGCGGCTTCGTATATCTGACGGCTGTCGTGGACTGGGCGAGTCGTCGGGTGCTGGCACACCGGGTGGCGATCACGCTGGAGAGCTGCCATGCTGTCGAGGCGCTGGAGGAAGCGTTTGCGAAATACGGCCTGCCTGAGATCGTCAACACGGATCAAGGCAGCCAGTTCACCGCAACCGAATTCACCGACGCGGTGCTCAGCCGGAGCGTTCTTCTGTCCATGGATGGAAAAGGCGCCTGGCGTGACAACGTGTTCGTTGAACGGGTGTGGCGCAGCGTCAAATATGAAGAGGTCTATCTGAAAGCCTACGACTCGGTCAGCCACGCCCGCCGCTCAATCGGCAACTACCTGAGCTGGTATAACCAGAATCGGCCTCATTCCAGGCTGGCCGATCAGACACCGGATGAAGCATACTTCGCCACGCTGCCAGCGATAAAATCGGCAGCCTGATTGCCTCAGCGATTCCACTTAAAAACTGGCGGATCCTGTCCGAACGAATGAGGCCACCTCTGCCCCGCCGGTGATGCATGACCCATCTGCACAAAAAAGTTCATATCGGGCGATATTTGATCGCCTGATATGAACGCCCAGCTTCACGCTAAAAATCGGGCTCCCCGCCCGCTCATTCTATGGTGGTTAGCGGCTGCAAAAGCGTACGGGAAGAACCTGCTCCCTCAACCCGTCTTCCCATCTGATCGCTCTAAACTTCCCGGAGCGTCTCCTTATACCGCCCAGCCTTGGACTCATAGTCCTTCGCGTTCATGAGAACCGCCTGTATCTCGGCGTCAGTAAGTTCGCGTACGGCCTTCGCGGGCGAACCGATGATTAGCGAACGAGGCGGAAACACCTTGCCCTCAGTAACCAACGCGTTGGCCCCAACAATACAGCCTTCTGGGATATAGGCATCGTTCAGAATCGTCGCGTGGATTCCGATCAGGGTGCCGCTTCCCACTCGACACCCGTGCAACACGCACGCATGGCCCACGCTCACATGGTTGCCAATGTCTACGGGATGGCCAGGGTCGGCGTGCACGACCGCTCCGTCTTGGATGTTGCTGCCGTCGCCGATTGAGATCGCATCATTGTCACCGCGTAGAACGGCTTGCGGCCAAACGCTGCTGCCGGCACCGATGCGCACATCGCCGATCACGACGGTATTGGGTGCAATGTAAGCGTCGGTTGAGACTCGGGGTCGCTCATCGGCGAAGGAAAAGAGGGTCATGTCAAAGGGTCCTATTCGACGTTGTGTGTAATGGGTGCCGCGTGGCCTTCGTTTGCCGCTTTCGGAAAAATTCGATCAAGCGCCATCACGACCGGCGGCGCTGCCAGCGCGATGTAGATATTGTCGACGCCATATGGATCGCCCAGTGCGTACCACGCCGTGGTCGCAAGCACTGCGCTTAGCAGCCCCCATGTTGCACCCCGGCTACTGCTGAACCACGGCAGGTAGAAGCCGAGCACTGCCACCACCGCTATTGACAGGCGAATTGCGCGTGTGAAGAAAGACAGGTGGAGAACCTCGGGAAAGAAGAACACAAACGCGAGCGGTACGAAACCAATTGGAATCGACAGCAATCGAGACATGCGAAACTCCTGGTCAGGCGTGGGGTGACGCATCGGGCTATAAAAATCCTTGATGATTAACGAGGAGATGGCAAGACATACACTGCAGACACCGACGAATACCGATGCGGCCAGCGATATTGCAACTATTGCGGCGAGCACCGGCGACATGTATGTCATGAAGACCGGAAACGCGTAAAGGCTCTTCATTCCGGGAAACAGATACTTCGCGGCCACTCCGATTAGCCCGAGTGCAATACTGACGGGTATGCACAATGCACCCGCGATGTATGTAGAAGTACGTGCGCTGTTCGCACTCTTCAGAGAAGACACCGCCTGAATGATGTACTGCGTCGAAAAGATCGCGCCGATGTTTGCGATAGACCAAGCGAAGATGGTCGGAAAGCCAATTTTACCCGTGGCGCTGAAGTTGAACTGCGGCATGTGTTCCACCATTGGTCGAATGCCACCGGACAACGACAGCGCGACGCCCAGCACAACGAAAACACCGACACACTTCACCCCTGTGTGGATCACCGATACATAAGCGACGCTCTTCATCCCGCCAATCGCGCAATAGAAGGTACTCACCACCGCGGTGACGATCGCCGCTGGTCCGAGCGGGATGTTAAGAATCGTCGATAGAGCGGCAGCGCCGCTCACGTAGTAGCCGACATTGACCAAGAGCAGTGCGTATATCATGATAAGCGACACTGTTATCTGCGTCGATCTGCCATAGCGCTTCGCAACTGCGCCGGAAATCGTGAATTCCCCAGACGTATAAAGTTTTTTGGCCAAAAAGAGACCAAACAGCGGAAAGCCGATCGCGGCGCTGAGTACCGCCCACATCGCAGCGGAGCCGGACTCGAACGCGGCTTGTGCAGTACCAATGGTCGATTTCGCGCCCACAAATTCTGACATCATCAAAATACCAACGACAATCGCCGGCATGGAACGTGCGGCGACCATGAAGTCGCTTGAGTCCCTACTTCGCAATTTGACGGTCACCAACGCGGTTGCCGCAATGTAAGCGATGAGTGCTCCGATGATGATGTAAGTTACAGTCGGGTCTATCTGATGCATGTCTCGTCTCCACCATTTTCAGTACTACATAATTTGTTCAGAGCCGATATCCAGGTAGTTGTTGTAAGTGCGGATGAAGGCGCGTGGCCAAACTTGTTACTGACGCGACCAGGAACCGATTCTCCGTGGCCGCGTCGTCGGTGAAGCATTGTCAGTGCTGCGCCGATTTTGAAACCTCTATTTCTTCGTCGCTTTGCGAGGCCCAAGTCAGCTGGGAACAGGCGTCCGCAGATGACTTGGCCCGACTACGCCGGATTCTCTGAGGCCCGCGATCGCTGCGTCAGAAAGACCTGCCGCTGTTAGCACCTCGTCTGTGTGTTCGCCGAGAGCGGGCGGCGGACGGTTGTATTGGACCGGCGAGCGAGAAAACTTAATCGGATTGGCGATTTGCGGCACCTCCGAACCCATCGCATGCGGTAAAGAAAACGTCATACCCCGCTCGAGAACATGTGGATCCGCAAGCGCCTGCGCAACCGAATTGATCGGCCCAGCCGGCACACCCGCTGCTTCGAGTTCGGCAAGCCATCGTTGACGTGGAGCGCGACCCAGCGCGCGCTGGATCTGCCCGACCAAAAGTTCTCGATTAGCCAAGCGCCCGCTGTTCGATGCGAATTCGGGCAACGACGCAATCTGCTCCAGTCCAAGTACCCGGCAAAGAGACTGAAACTGACGGTCATTACCAACGGCAACGATCATCGCACTATCGCTTGCATCGAACGACTGATAAGGACACAGATTTGGGTGAGCGTTACCCCAACGCTTAGGATTGTCGCCCGAGACGAGATAGTTCAGCCCGTGATTGGCAAGCCAGCCGATCTGCGTATCGAGCAGGCTCATGTCGATATGCTGGCCGCGCCCGCTCACATGGCGTTCGTTTAGCGCGCCAAGGATCGCCACTGTTGCATACATGCCTGTCATCAAATCAGAAATTGGCACGCCGCATTTCTGCGGGCCGCCGCCGGGGAGATCGTCGCGTTCTCCAGTGACGCTCATTAACCCGCCCATCGCCTGGATTACGAAATCATAGCCGGCACGTTCACGATACGGTCCGCTCTGTCCGAAACCCGTGATCGAGCAGTAGACAAGCTTCGGATTCACCGCGTGCAACGTCGAATAGTCGAGTCCATATCGGCGCATGTCACCGAATTTGAAATTCTCTATTACGACGTCGACGTCGGCTGCGAGTTTTCGCACTACATCTTGCCCGGCCGATACGCTAAAGTCGATCTCGATCGAACGCTTGCCGCGATTCGCTGCGAGGAAATATGCAGACTCACGGCTCGGCGCGCCATCGAGGCCACGCGCAAACGGCGGCCCCCATGCGCGCGTATCGTCGCCACTGCCAGGGCGCTCGACTTTGACAACGTCGGCGCCGAGGTCAGCGAGAACCTGAGTACACCAGGGTCCGGCAAGAATTCGGCTAAGATCAAGTACCCTGATACCGGAGAGCACGCCTTTCATTGATACCTCCAAATTGACGCATCCTTGTTGGCGCCTGTTACGACGGATCGAAGAGAATTCCGGGGTTCAAGATTGCACGAGGATCGAGGGTCTGCTTCGCCGCGCGCAGTGCTGAGCAAAATAATTCAGGACGCTCCTTGTCGTACCAGGGGCGATGGTCTCGTCCGAGCGCGTGATGGTGCGTAACGGTACCGCCTGCATCTACCATTGACTGTTCGGCGATCTGCTTGATTGCCGTGTATTGTTCAGGAATGCGGCGTTTATCGCCGTATGCGAACCACGTGAAATACGGCGCGGGACCATCTGGATAGATGTGTGTGAAACGGCAGGTCACCGAACCGGGACGGCCGGTAACTTCCTTGATCGCGCGGTGCGTCTCAGACTTCACATGTTCGCGCAGTTGCGCGAAGCGATCCCACGTGATCGCGGTCTCCATCGTCTCGCGCATCACGCCACGCGCGATTGCGTGTTCGCGCAATGCGGGTCCGCGCAAAAACTTATCGCGCCAGCTCTTTGCCGACGCATCGCGCCCGACGTCGTTGTCTGCAAGCCCACCGCGGTCCCATTGACCGCCAAAATCGCCGCAAATTTCGAGCGCGCGGTGCATCCACACGTCAACGGCGTGGTCGGCCGATTCGAAGCCAAGCACCAGAATGTCATAGGTGCCGTCACTGGAGCCTGTGTACTGTGCTTCTTCCCGCTCGACGAGGCGTGCATTCGCCGGATTAAGGCCAGACTGTGAAATCGCGCGCACCGCATCGACGGCGCGATCGTAGTCTGCGAAACGCACGGTCGTCATGCGGCGATGCGTCGGCCGGCGATGCAGTCTGACCCATGCCTCGGTGATGATGCCAAGTGCACCCTCTGAGCCGAGGAACATCCGGTCGGGATTCGGGCCCGCACCGGAGACTGGAAAACGACGTGATTCAATGTTGCCCGCCGGCGTCACGACCCGCAGGCTCTCAATATGGTCGTCGATTTGCGTGTAGGCCGTCGCAAAATGGCCCGCAGCACGCGTCGCGATCCAGCCACCGAGCGACGAGAACTCCCACGCCTGCAGGAAGAAGCGCATCGTCAGTCCGCTGGCCTTCAACTGCTGCTCGAGGTGCGGGCCCAGCACGCCTGCCTGGATGCGCGCGGCCTGCGATTTGTGATCAATCTCGAGCACCTTGTCAAAGTTCTGCATGTCGATCGTCACCACGCCGCGGTACCGGTCATGCGTCGGCGGATTCACGCCGCCGACCACGCTGGTGCCACCGCCGTATGGAACCGCCGCGAGGTTCGCGTCTTCGCACCAACGGAACAGCGCCACGATATCGTCTTCGCTGCTTGGATAGGCTACAACGTCCGGCGGATTGTCGAATTCGCCGCGGATCGCACGAGCAACATCAATCGTCGACGCTCCGTATGTGTGGTAGAGCCGCTCGTGATGATCGATCGTGCAGATCGACTTTAGCGATTCGGGCAGGGCTATCCGTGGGGCGCGCAGCTTGATCATTTCGGCGCTCGGAAAGGTGACCGGTTCAAAATCTGACACGCCTAGCAAGCGGGTCCATGCTTTTTCGAATTCGGCGATCTCGTCGATGGACACTTCTTCACCCTCGTATCCCCAGCCATAAAACTTGCGACGTCGCTTCTGCATGTGCATCTCCTTCTCTATGGTTGCAAACGTTCTCATTTAAATGACCAATGCGTCGTTTTCGCATGCAAAAACAAGGCTTTATGCTTTTGCAATCGTTGGCATAAAGTATCGGCGCGGGCGGAATGGGTGTCAACGCTAATCGCGTTAGGGTTTACATGGGAGGCGGTCGCGCTGGCTAGGGACGAGTCGCTCCGCCGGAGGCTAAGGACTGCTGATCGGCGAGACGGGCACTTCGATCGACAGATCGGAGGAAGAGAAGAGAAAGCCCGCGCACCCGTATGGCGTCACGGCCAGATAGAGGAAGACTTACATTGATAAAAAGCGCCGGCAGACTGCCACGCAGAGCGAGTGCGACGCATCAGCGCGCATCATGCAGCCCGTGCGGTGCTCTGCCTCACGATCAACTCGACTTCAAATTGGTCTTGGTGACATTCGGACACGGCCGTGGCGTTGATCTGGCGCAAAAGGTTCTGTGCGCTGAGTTTGCCGATCCGAACCGCGTCGGAGCGAATGGTAGTGAGCGGGGGGAATGTCAGAGATGCGATGTCCCAGTCACCGAATCCTGTAATCGACACCTCCGAAGGCACGTCGATTTGGAGTTGCCGACATTCGGCCAATACCGTGGCAGCAATCATATCGTTGCCGCAGACGAGCGCGCTGGGCCGCGCCCCTGTGCGCATCAGCCGACGAGTCGCCTCACGGATCTCTGCAGGATCGTATCGTGTCGGGACCACGTCTCGCGCCTCTAGGCGTATTCCGTGGACAGCCAGTGCCTGTCGCACGCCGTCAAGCCGCGTAGCCGCGAGCGGCACTTCAATCGGTCCTGGCAGCACAGCGAAGCGTTGATGCCCGAGTTGCACTAGGTGCTCCGCGACGCGAGCCATGGCCAAACGGTTGTCATAACCGACGCTCGGATGAACAGCGGAGCCGTCGGTCGCCCACATAAGCACGTACGGGAGCTTCTGTTTGCGCACAAATGCCAGAAGATCGGGATGGTGGTTCGTCCCGATCAACGCCAGACCATCGACTCGTCGTTCGATCAGGGTGCGTACGATGGTCAGTTCGAGATCGGGATTGTCGCGATGACAGGTCAGCAGCCCCGTGTAACCGATGCGAAGAAATTCACCTTCCAGCGTGTCAACGGCGCGCGCGTACAGCTCGTTCATCAAGGTTGGCGCCACAATGCCGATTGACTGAGAACGCCCGGAGCGTAAGACCCGTGCGGGCGCATAAGGTACATAATCGAGCGACTCAATGGCGTCCTTTACTTTTTTCAGTGTCTTCGGATGAAGACGCTCTGGTGCGGCCAGCGCTCGCGACACAGTCGACGTTGACACGCCCGCCAGCGCGGCTACCTGTTTGAGACTGATCATCGGCTATTCAGATCCGCGTAGGGCGAAGCCCGCCTGACCCGCACGGGATGCGTGGATCGAAGGCGGCGACTCCAATTTTATCCGAGTCGTCAAAATGCCGATCGAGGTGGCCGATCCGCTCCAAGGACGTAGCCGGGCCGCAGCTGATACCTCAAGGAGGCAGCAAAAATTGTCCTCGGACGCGCAATGGCATACACTGTAGTGACTGACCCCTCAGTCAGTCACTTGTTACCGACCGCTGCCCACATTTTCTCGTCGAGTAGGCAAGCCCGCGAGATGCTGCTCGCACAAACTCTCCATTCGCATAAACGCATGAAATCCGATGCATCCTCCTACGACCAGTCTTCCGCAGTCCGCAAGCCTCGCGCGCGCACCGTCAAAACCAATACTCGCGACGAAACGCTCGTGCAAGAGCGCCGCGACGTATTAGTCCGTGCGGCTATAAGAGTTTTTATAGAAAAGGGGTTTCATGAGGCGACGGTTCGCGACATTGGACGCGCAGCCGATATGACACAGGGGACGATCTATAACTATGTGAAATCGAAGGATGACATCTTGTATCTTGTCTGCGATCGAATCATTGCCGAGTACCAGTTTAAGGTGAAACAGGCACTTGACGAATCCGCAGCGCCGGCAACGCAGGTTTCAGCGGCACTGCGTACGGTCGCACGAATCATGTACGAGCACCAGGACGAGATCATGCTGATTTATCAAAATAGTCATCTGCTCGACAAGCGGTCTCGTAAAGTGATCCTCGCGCGTGTCGAGGAGTTCATCGCAATGTTTGAGGGGATTCTTTCGACGGCCAGTTCTGAGACCCGACTCGACTTCGGCAACCTCCACATCGCTGCAAACATTGTCACATTCCTGCCGACCATGATCGCGTTGCGCCGCTGGTCGTTGCGTGATCGCGCTGAGCCGCAAGAAGTAATCGAAGCACTTAGCACCTTCATGGCCCGGGGCCTTGGCTTCAAGTAAATCTCAGTCAAATTTCCACAAAATCGCCAACTCCCGGCAAATCGGGGTAAAAGCGACGCGATCCGAACATCGTCGACACGGCGGTCCAGTCGAGTGTCCTGTCGAAATGCTGGCAGTAGATCCTGAGCAGGTTCTCCGCGACGTTATGTAGAGGGGTGATCGCGTCTACGCCGCGCGCCGCATCGAGCGCGCATCGCATGTCCTTCGCCATGCCGGTCACTGGAAACGTCGGTTGGCCGAAGCGCCGGCTCGCGGCGGCGCCGGGCACGACTCCTGGCAAAGGGTAGTATGCGTCAAATACCCAGCTTTGACCGGTGCCGTTTGCGATTACGTCATACATTGACTGCGCGTCGAGTCCCAGCTTGAGCCCTAATGTCAGCGCTTCCGCGGCGACCATCAAGTTGGTTGCGCAGATCATGTTGTTCACGAGTTTCATTTTGCTGCCGCTACCGAACGGCCCGGTGTGGACAATGCGCTCGCCCATTGCCTCCAACACAGGGCGGATGCGCGTGACTTGGGCGACCGTACTCCCCACCATGAACGTTAGCGTCCCGGCTTCCGCACCTTCTACGCCGCCTGTCAGTGGAGCATCGACGAGCTGCGCGCCCGCGCGCGTCGCGCTCTTGCCGAGTCGTTCAACCGTGACGACGTCGACAGTCGAGCATTCGAGCAGCAACGTTTCGGGTGGCGCGAGCGCAAATAGACCAGCGGCGCCCTCGTACACCTGCACCGAGACATCCGGCGTCGGCAGCATCGTAATTACGATTTCCTGACGCGCAACCTCGGCGAGTGAAGCAGCCGCCGATGCCCCACGCGCTGCGACGCGTCTTAGCGCGGCCTCGTCACTGTCAAATACGCACACCTCATGGCGGTGGTGCAGCAGGTTCCCGATCATTCGGAACCCCATCCGGCCAGCACCGACGAAACCGATTTTCATATTGCTCCCTTCCATTCAATCGGCTCGAGTCAGGGCGCGGATCGCGCAGAGTGAGCCCGGGTTTTCCGGTGACGCAATGTCACCGAGCGGCTGCCGCTCGTATGCGCGTTTAATGAGACGCCGCATCGCCTTTCCGTTGCGTGTCTTTGAAAGTTCGCCGACGACATGCACCTCCGATGGCGCGAACGCCCGACCAACTTCTCGCGCGACGATCCTCTTGATTTGTTTGCTAAGGTCGTCATCGCATTGCGCCTCTGTTGACATTTTGACGGGAACGACGAATACGACGAGCCGGTGCCCCGTTTGCGGATCTGAGATGCCTACCGCCGCCGCTTCTGCCACTGTTTGTAAGCTCACGACGACCTCTTCGATCTCTGCTGGCCCTACGCGCTTGCCCGCGATCTTAAGCGTGTCGTCGGAACGGCCGTAAAGGAAGAACATGTAATTCATACTGGATCGCAAGATCGCCGTGAATCCAGATGTCGGGCACGCTACGCCCGCTCCGAGATGCACTGCTTGAAGCCCAGCCGCGAACGCCCGGACATCTTCGTGCAATTGGGCGAAAGTGCGTGCGACGACCCCGCCCGCCCTCGTCCTCCGCCACGACTGCGAGTCGTTCGCTGCGGGCGTCGTCCATGCAAGGCGCAAAAATGCTCTCGACCCAGTCGATCTTGCGGCCCGGGAACCAACGGGGAAACGCCTTACCCTCAGACAGGTCAACATATGATGAGTAAGGCGCCCGCCAACGTATGCCCAGCCACCGCATCATGCCTTCCCAACACGCATCTGGATGGGCGATCGACCACGCGTACAAGCTGTCAAAATCCTTGTGTCCTAGCGTTTCCGCAAGCGACGTAACCTGCGCAGTCGTGACATCATCGTCAGTAGGTGCCCAAACCGGATTCGGTCGTTGATCCATACGCGCTCCGATATGCCTGTTTGCCGTCCTTAAAGACCTAGGTAAGCGGCCTGGACCCGGTTGTCGTGTTTTAGGATTTCCGATGAGCCCTGCATGACCACGCCGCCGTCATCAATTACGTAAGCGTAGCTCGCAAGATCGAGCGCCACCGACGCGTTCTGTTCGACTAGGAGTACGTCAACTCCATCTCGATTAATTGCGCGAATGGTTGTACCGATCAGATCGACGACGGCTGGTGCGAGTCCGATGGTCGGCTCATCCAGCAGCAAAAGGCGCGGCGACGTCATCAGCGCGCGGCCGATCGCGACCATTTGCTGCTGCCCGCCGCTCAGCGACATCGCCGGCTGATTGAGCTTCTCGCGCAACGCAGGGAAGACCTCTAATACGCGGTCCCTATCGCGTTGGATCGCCGCCGAGTCGCGACGCAGGTACGCACCCATCATGAGATTCTCCGCAACCGTCATGTACGGAAAAAGCCGCCGCCCTTCAGGCACGAGCGCCATTCCGAGACCGACGATCTCGTCTGTCCGCATTTTGGAAATGTCAGTGCCGTCAAAGACGCGGGCGCCGGAGCATTCTCCCGCGAGATTCATCACCGCGTTCATCACAGAAGTCTTACCGGCCCCGTTTGAGCCGATCAGCGCGACTACTGCGCCACGTGGCAAGTCGAGACCGATGCCGTCAACGGCCGTGACGCCGCCGTAACGCACACGCAGATCACGCACTGAAAGGGATGTCGTCGCCGTCGTCGTCACTGTGCTGTCCCCAGATAAGCGCCAATCACCTCGGGGTTATTGCGAACTTCTTCTGCGCTGCCCTGTGCCAGCATCTTTCCGTATTGCAGCACGATGAAGCGATCGCATATGCCCATCATCGCCTTCATATTGTGGTCGACGATTAAGATGGTAGTGCCGTCTTCCCGGCACAGGGTGCGAAGTAGGTGGAGCACATTCGCGACCTCAACAGTATGGAGCCCGGTCAACGGCTCGTCTAGCCCGAGCAGCTTGGGTGTAGTCGAGATCGCAATTCCGACGCTGAGCAGCCGCTGCATTCCATGCGGCAAACCGCCTGCTGCCACGTCGAGATACTTTTCGAGACCTACTCGGGCAGCAATCACATGCGCGCTTTCTAGCCGCTCCCTTCGTTTTCGCGACTGTCGGTTTGCGGCAATTACGAGGTTTTCAAGCACTGTCATGTCACGGAAAAAACTATCGTGCTGGAAGGTGCGAACCAATCCACGTCGGCTGACCGCGTGCGGGGCGAGACCTGCGATGCTGGCGCCGTCGAAGATCAGCTCTCCGGCGCTAGGTTTCACGTGACCAGAGAGCAGGTTGAATGTCGTTGTCTTCCCTGCGCCATTCGGACCGATCAGCCCGAGGATCTCGCCAGCGCGAACCTCAAAAGTCAGATCGGAAACCGCGACGAGTCCGCCGTAGCGCCGTGTCAGGCCTTTCACAGTCAGCAATGGATTTGCGCTGTACAGGATCGACGACTGTATGTCTTGGTTATTCATCCGAGTTCTCCGCTCGCCCGGTCTTTAGAAACGCCAAGCCGTCCGCCAATTGGGCACAAGCACCCAACCCTTTTTACAAGGTCAATCAGTCCGCCGCGCACGCCTAGCATAGATAAAATGATGACGCCGCCGAACAGCGTGTACTGCAACGCGCCCGAGCCTTGCACCAGTTGCGAGACGACCGTGAGGAAGATGGCGCCGATTACCGGTCCAGCGATATGACGCTCACCGCCAACTTTCGCGTATGCAAGAGCGTAAACCGGAATGAGGAAGCTGAAATCGCCAGGGCTGATAACGTGATAGCTGTATGCGTGTATCGATCCGGCCGCGCCGACCACCAACGCGGCGATTACGAAGCACAGGAGCTTCACGCGCAGAGCGCTAACGCCCAGCGTTTCAACGACCTTATCGTTGTTGCGGATGGCGCGCATTAACAAGCCGAACGACGACTTCTCCGCGGCGAAAAGACCCGTTAGCAGTATGTAGCAAACCGACACGCTAAGCGCCGGCATCCACGGTTCGAGCAAAGTTGGAGCATAGATGCCAACCATGCCAGAGTTGCCGCCGACAAAATCGATACGCGTGTACGCTAGACGGATGACCTCCGTGAACGCGAAGCCGATCAGCATGAAATACGGCCCCTTCACGCGCAGGGTCACCCAACCGAACAGCAGGCCAAGTAGTCCCGCGCCGACGCTCGATCCGATAAGCACAAGCGGCACCACGTCGAAGCCGTTTGTCACGGCAATCGCCGTCAGATACGCGGCGAAGCCATAGATTGCCCCGCACGCCATGTTCGTCTCGCCTATGAGCAATACGAAGCGCATACCGGCGGCGAGCACGGCATTGATCGCAGACCAGACGACCAGTTGAGTGAGATACGTCGGCTCAAAAAGACTGAGCGCCCCAATGGCCACGACCAACAGCACGGCATTCAGCACAATGATTTTGCGGTCAATGCTGTACATGGCCGAGCATCCCCCGTGGTCTGAACAGAAGTAGCGCGGCCACCAGGCAGAACATGCCGATCGTCGCCACGGTGCCGTCAAGGTAATAACCGACGACGCTTTCGAGAAACGCGATCGTTAGTCCGCCAAGGATAGCCCCAGGGATTGAGCCCAATCCGCCGATGATAATCGTGATGAAACCCTTGACTAGATAGTCGTTGCCCACCGCCGGGGTTATCACCGTGATGGGCGCGATTAGACAACCGGAGACAGCCGCAAGAAATGACCCGGTCATAAAGCCATAAAGCAGTGTCCGCTTGTATCGCACGCCTTGGAGCGTGGCAGCGCCGGCGTCTTCAGCGGTTGCTCGGATCGCGCGGCCAAAGCGCGTATACCTGAGCATCGCATACAGCCATATTGCGACCACGAACGCAACCGCGCACACGATGAGTCGTTGCAGTTCGACTGCGGCGCCGAGGATGCGTAGCTCGCCGGGTGCGATGTTCGGGACCACCCGCGGCACGCCGCCGAAGATCCATAAGAAAGTGCCTTCTAAAAACAGCAGCATGCCGACCGAGAGGATGAACGAGCCGACCATATCCCTGAGATACTGTCGAAAGCCCCACTGGTAGGCAGCGAATGCCAACACAAGCACGACGGCGATCGAGGTCACGCTCGACAGCACGAACGACACTGCGACGCCGACGTCCAGCGCATGTTGCAGCGACGGCACCAGTACGCTCGTTAGTAAAGCGCCAAGCGTGAAGAACTGGCCGTGCGCGAAGTTCACGACGCCCATCACGCCAAAAATCAGCGTGAGGCCGAGCGCAAACAGCACATACACCGAGCCCGCCTGCAGCGTGTTCAATGCAAGCTGAATAAATATTGCCATGGAGATCACCCTTCCTGTGCAGATTTGCGGTAGGTTCCGCGAACGGTGCAGCGCCGATCTGAGGGTCGTCAAATCACTACGCGCTTAACTGCCGCTGGCGTCCGGCGAATCCACTCGACGAACTTCGACGGTGTTGCCGTTTTGGATCTGGGTGATGATTACGGGTACGAGCAGTTGCTGTGGCGAGCCATAGGTCGCCTTGCCTCCATAACCCACCGCTCCATACGACGTGTCCGGCTTCGTTGACGGCAGTGCTCGGGCTACCGCTTTTGGATCAACGCTGTCAGCTTTTTCAATACCGGCCTTGATCGCCATCACGCCGTCCCACACGCCCATCTGTAGGACGTTGAGCGGCTCTCTTAGCGCCTGTTTAGCCTCGGCATCCAGGGCACGTTGCAATTTAGTCGCGGTTGGGCCGGAGAAGTCGGCCCCTTGGCCCATGTAGACGCCTTCGACGCTCTTTCCGCCGACCCTCACGAGCGTGTCGCTTCCTGTGCCGGCTGGATACAGCTTTACTCCTGCCCAGCCCTGAACCGCCAGTTCTTTCAGAACGCTGCCGGCGTCGCCAGGTGCCGATCCGCCGAGATCAACAGCATCGGACTTCGCAGCGGCCACCTTAGTCGCAATGGATTGAAACTCGGTCGTGCCGCGCTCATAGAAACTGGAGCTGACTACCGTCACGCCGAGCCTTGCCCACTCTTGCTTGGACTGCGCTTCCGCCTGCTGCCCGGTTGAGTCGTTTGGGTTGAGCAACGCCACAGACTTGACGTTCGGATGCTGTTGCTTTACGAGCGCAAAGAGTGGTCCAAAGATCTCGTATGGTGTATTCGAATTCGTGAAGGTCAGTGGGAACTTTGGGCCTTTAATCGTCTTGCCCCACGCAGTTGTCAGGAGGACTACGCCCGAACGTTCTGATAGGCTCTGCGTAGCCTGCACAGGCGCCGTTCCAACGCTCTGGACAATGTAACGTACGCCATCCCTGTTGATCATCGCCTGTGCGCTCTGCGCGCCGCCAGCGGCAGTGTAGAAATTGTCGTAAGTAGTCAGTTGCACTTTGTAGGACTTGCCGCCAGCACGAATGCCGCCGCTGTCATTAATGTGCTTTGCGACCTTTTGGCCAACCCAATCGCAACCGATGCCCCAGTTCGCCGCGGCACCTGACATCGGTGCGCTTACGCCGAACTTGAGCACGTCATCCGCATGTGCCGGTACCACTGCCATTGAGAGAGTGACGCCAAGGAAAAAAGCGCCGAAATCGTTTCGTCGTTGCATCTTCCGTCTCCTGAGATTTTTCTAATTTTTCGTTTCAATTTCGCTAAGCGATGGATGCACCGGTATCGACTGACAGGACTTGTCCCGTCGTCATCCGTGATTCATCCGACGCTAAGTAGACCACCATAGGCGCGATGTCGATCGGCTCGCCCGATCCCGCTCCCATCACCCGCGATAAAGGCAGTCGCCTGCACTAACCAATCCCAACGCCTCCCTATCTTCCAAAACTGAGCGCTCAGTCACCTTTCAGTTGAGTATAGCAGTCGAACTCTCGCTGTCAATGTAAAGCGCCGCGTTTCACATCCGGAAAGACCCCAAGAGCAGAGGCCGAAGAAGAAACACCTTTAGCGACTCGTCAGGGCGCGCAATTGTGCAGCGTCGTCAAAAATCTTGACTACAGACGTATCGTCTTCAAGGCCGTAACCAGCCTTGGCCGCCGAAACGAACATTCGGTAGGCGCACTCGGTCAGAGGCGCAATGAATTCCGCGCCACCCGCCATGTCGAGTACCAACCCGAGGTCTTTAACGAATATATTAAGCGCGGTCACGGGCGCAAAGTCGCTGGCAATCACATGCGGCATGCGATCCTGAAATGCCCACGAGTTCCCGGCGCTGTGAGTGATCACGTCGTACAACAGCTGGAGATCAATTCCCTCGCGCTTGGCGAGAGCCATCGCTTCGCACGCGGCGGCGATATGCACCCCACAAAGTAAATTGTTCAGCAATTTTACTTTCGAGCCTAGGCCTACCTCGTCGCCAAACCGATAAACCTTTGCCGCGTAACCCTCGAACACCTGGCGGCAGGCTTCGAAGGCGCGCTGCGGGCCTGAACCCATGATAGTTAGCGTGCCCGCGGCGGCACCCGCCACGCCACCTGATACCGGCGCATCTATCATGTCGACGCCCTGTGCATCGAGCCGCTTGGACATCGCGGCTGCGAACGCCGGGGCGACCGTCGCACTAGCGATCACCACACTGCCCCGCTTGAGCGTGGACGCCAGTGCGTCTTCGCCAAAGAGGACTTGCTCTGTTTGAGCGGCGTTGACCACCAACACAATTACTACATCCGACAGTTGGCCGAGCGTCGAAATACTGCTGCACGCCATGCCGCCGGACCTCGCGAATGCCGATCGCACATCGGCGTTGATGTCGTAGCCCAGCACTTTGAAGTTCGCGCGCAGCAGTGAGGCCGCCACGCCCCGTCCCATTGCGCCCAATCCCACAATCCCTACCGTCTTCCTCATCCATTTTCTCCGAATGATTTCTGGTTGTACCAGTGCAACGATACGACGTCGCGTAGCGAAAAGCAAGACAACCAACTCGCGGCGATGCGACCGTTTGATCGTGCAGCAAGACCCGCGTCAAGGGCAAGCGCGTGCTGCAAACATCGACGGTGATTGACCGCTCCCACTTTGGTTTGTTAGCATCTGGTTGTACCAGATAACACCAGAAAACAGGAATGCCAATGTCCGACTCATATCGCGTGCTGGCCACAAATCCAATCGATCCGGCTGCGCTGCCAATTCTCACGCCGCATTGCGAGCTTCTGGTTGCGCCCGACGATAGCGAACAGACGCTGCGAAAGCTCGTCGCGGATGTCGATGCGCTAATTGTGCGGGTGCGTCTGCCCGACGATATCTTCGATCACGCGCCGCGACTAAAGGCTTGCGTTCGTCACGGCGTCGGCCTTGACTTTATTCCCGTAGACCGCGCCACTGGCGCTGGCATTGCTGTCGCGAATCTGCCCGATTCGAACACCCAGGCAGTGGCCGAGCATGTGATCGGCGCCATCCTCTCTTTGGCGCGCGGCTTCGATCGACTCCCGTCGCTGTGGCGTAAGGATGGATGGCTCATACGTCAAGCGTTTCAGGGTATCGAACTGCGTGGCCGGACGATCGGCATTGTAGGACTGGGCCGGATCGGAACGCAGGTCGCGTCCTCGCTGCATTACGGTTTTGGGATGCGCGTGCTCGGCTGCGACCGCGGGTTGCGAGAAGGCTTGCCATCGTTCATCGAGCAAACGTCGATAGAAGAAGTGTTCACGGGCTCCGACGTCATCACACTGCACGCACCGCTCGTTGAGTCGACGAAACATCTAGTAGATGCGCGCCTACTCGGGCTTGCTGGGCCTGGCACGCTTTTGGTCAATGCAGCGCGCGGCGGCCTGATCGATGATGAGGCCTTGATCGAGGCGTTGCGAGCGCGTCGGATCGGTGGTGCTGCGCTCGATGTGTTCGAGCCCGAACCGCTGCCCACTGATCACCCATATTGGTCGCTCGACAACGTGTTGCTGACGCCCCATATTGCAGCATTCACTGCTGAAGGTCTCGCCAGAATGAGCAGCGGAGCCGCGCGTGCGGTCGTCGACATCTTGCACGGGCGCCGCCCCGAACACTTGGTCAATCCCGATGCGTGGCCCCGCTGTCTCGAACGCCTGCAAGCGCGTTGAGCGTCGCTATCGCAGCGGTTGTTCAGCGGTCTTTTCGTGACGCTCTTTTGCCCTCGAACACAAATGAAAATTCTGGACATCGTTGCACACCCCGTTACCGTTCCGGTTCCGCTTGAACATCAGGTAAGTCTTGGCATCGGCACGATGGTCAAGCGCGACACAGTGATCGTTAAGGTTACGACCGACGAGGGCATCGTTGGGTGGGGCGAGTCGCATCACGCGCGCGCTCATCTTGCGATTGCTACGCTCGTCAACACGACGCTCCGGCAGCTCGTGACCGGTTTCGACGCCACTGACGTCAACGGGGTGTGGTCGCAGATCTACCGCTTCCAGCTCGCGTCGCACGGGATGGGCGCCGCCTGCGCAGCAGCAATGAGTGGCATCGACATGGCCCTATGGGACATACGCGGCAAGGCGATTGGCTGGCCGCTCTACCGCCTGCTCGGCGGGGCGTCGCGCAGCGTCCCCGGTTACGCGGGTGGTATCTGCCTCGGCTTCCAGCCGCCCGCTGCGTTGCTTGACGAAGTAGCATCGATGGTCCAGCGAGGGTTCAAAGCCATCAAGCTGCGGCTCGGCGAGTCGCCCGCCAGCGACATTGCACGGGTGAGCGCGGTTCGTGAGGCTTACCCCCAACTGGACATCCTCACCGACGCCAACACCGCTTACTCGTTGAGCGACTTCCGCGCGGTCGCGCCCCATCTTGACGCGGCTGGCGTCGGTTGGCTTGAAGAACCGTTTCCGGCGCATGACTACCGCAGTTATCGTGAAGCGAAGGCGATGTGCAGATTCGCGCTCGCCGGCGGTGAGAACCACTTTACCCGCTTCGAATTCTCGCAACTGATCGACGCGGAATCGATCACGATCCTACAACCGGATCTCTCAAAGGTGGGAGGCATCAGCGAAACCATTAAAGTTGCAGCAATGGCTTCCGCCCAGAAGCTGCCGATCCACTGCCATTCGAGCATGGGCATCAATATGGCCGCAACGCTCCATGTGTTGAGCGCAATCGAGAACGCCGGTTATTTCGAGGCCGATTGTTCAACCTACAACCCTCTGCGCGACGACTTGATCGATTTCTCATTCGACGTCAATGCAAACGGGACTTTGCGGCCGAGCGAGAAGCCCGGCATCGGAATTGAGGTTAACGAAGATTTCATTACGAGTCACATGGGGTATAGCGGCCCCGGATTCGTGTGATCAGCTAGGAATTCTTACCAACGAATTTTGAGGAGAAAAGCATGCCATCGATCACGCCTCAGCGCACCTGCGTGTCTCACGCCGCCGCCGACGGCAGCGATTTCAAAGTCGGTTTGCGCCCTTATTTCGCTTACCGGGATCTCGGTTTCAAGGAAGCGACGAGCGGCGCCTATGTGGCCCACGTAATACGCGCTTTGCCGGGGAAAAAGGCCGAGCCGGAGTGGCACACTCACGAAACGTCGTTCCAGATGATTTTCGTGCTGCGCGGGTGGATTGATTTCGAGTTTGAGGACATCGGAATCACGCGTCTTACTTCGGGTTCATCGTGCGTGTTTCCCTCTGGCGTGCGCCACCAAGTACTCGCAAACAGCAGCGATTTCGAGCAACTGGAGATCGTTTCGCCTGCTGACTTTGAGACGCACGCCGCCGACAAACCGTGAGTGCTATGTGCCGCCATCATTAGATACGCGGTTTGACGAGAGCGTGCGGTGTGGCCCGCCTAGACGCCGCTCGCTTTTTTGGCGCCGCACTGTCAACCCGAGGAGGAAGCGATGACTCACGCAGCACAGATTTTTGCTCCTCGCTATTTGGATATCGGCGGCGGCTCCGTTCAACGCACGGGAGCGCTGTGTCGGCGGCTCGGTGTCGAACGTCCACTTATCGTTACCGATGCGTTCATGGTCGATTCAGGCTTGATCGTTCATCTGACCGATGTGCTTCGCGCAGCAGGAGTCGCATACTCCGTCTTTTCGAATACAGTCCCAGACCCCACAGACAGGGTTATTGACGCCGGCGTTGCGCACATGATCAACGGTGACTTCGACGGTCTGATAGCGTTCGGCGGGGGGTCGCCCATGGACGCAGCAAAAGCTATAAATATCCTCGCCGCTGCACGCCGCACCGATCCCGAAATAAGCATCCGTGCGTTCAAGCTGCCTGCTACTGCGGATGCCAACGCCTTGCCGCTAATTGCAATCCCGACGACGGCTGGAACTGGCAGTGAAGTCACACGCTTTACCGTCGTCACCGACACGACACACAACGAAAAGATGCTGATCTCGGGCCTAGGCGCATTGCCCATCGCGGCGATCGTCGACTATGAGCTTACGATGAGCGTTCCGCCGCGCGTGACCGCGGACACGGGAATTGACAGCTTCGTGCATGCGCTGGAAGCGTTCGTGTCTCGGCGCGCCAGCGTACACTCCGATCTGTTCGCGCGTTCAGGGCTGGCACTGATCGGCAAACACCTGCACACAGCCTACATGGAGCCGGACAACCGGGTGGCGCGAGAGGGGATGATGCTTGGCGCGACTCACGCAGGCATCGCATGCTCGATTGCGCCGGTAGCGTTGGTGCACGCGATGGCGCGGCCAGTCGGCGCTCACTTCCATATATCGCACGGAATGTCCAATGCAATGTTATTGCCAGCAGTCACCCAGTATTCGCTGCCCGCTGCGCTTCAGCGGTACGCCGAGGCGGCACGGGTCGCAGGCTGCGCGCCCGCCCATGTGGACGATCACACGGCGTCGCTCATGCTCGTCGACAATCTGTATCGGATGAACCGCGAACTCGCAGTGCCAACGCCGCGCGAACTCGGTATCGCCCGCACCACGTGGCATCAATTGGCAAGCCCCATGGCAGATCAGGCGCTGGCGTCGGGGAGTCCTGCGAACAATCCGCGGGTGCCGGAGCAAGCGGACATCGTGCGTCTCTACAAGGAGGCTTACAGTTAGCCCGTTATCCCGTTACGCCCCGCGGGTCCGTTCTTAGTGTCGCGCAAATGTCGTAGGTCAGCCAGCAGGCGCGTCGCAACGGAGGATCTTTTACGGACTTCGCTAACTAAATGCTCGACCGCGCTGAATGGCGGCCCGCGGTCGCTTATGGGCGGAGATTGATGGCAGCCGCCATCTTCTCCCGTAGAAAGGCGTTCGTCGAACGCTTCAAGCACTGCGTAGCAGTATTCGGGAGCCATGAGAGGTCGGGGGTCTTGCACTTGCCGACCTTCCATTCATCCCTGTTCAGTACTTCGACATGGGCGCCGATTCGCGGGTCCGCACCGCACCAGCGAATCTGATCACGCTATTCCGACGTCCACTCCGCCGGTCAACCAGTGCAAGCACTGATCTTCTTGAGCAATTCTGCACGGCGAATTTTTCCAGTTGGCGTCATCGGGAACCCGTCCAATATAATAAGGTCCTCCGGTAGCTTGTAATCGGCAACCCGACCTTTTAACATGGCGATGATTGCGTCGAGGGTGATCTGCGCGCCGGGCTTGAGAACGGCGAATAAGCAGTTGCGCTCACCAAGCCGAGCGTCGGGCACGCCGACAACGGCAAGCTGGAGAAAGGCTTCATGCTCGTACAGCAGGTCTTCGATCTCGCGCGGAAAGTACTTCTTGCCGCCCCGATTGATAATCTCTTTTTTGCGTCCGGATATTCGGATATTGCGGTTCTTATCGGCGATCTCACCAAGGTCGCCAGTTTTGAACCATCCCTCGCCCGTGAAACTCTCGCGGTTCGCCTGTGCATTGTTCAGATACCCAAGATGCACCGATGGACCTTTAGCGCATAGCTCCCCTGTCTGGCCGTCCTCGACAGGATGGCCCGCGTCGTCAAATATTCCAAGTTCCAGTTCCTCGACACACCGCCCCACCGTCCCAATCACGTCAAGGGGATCGTCCTCGAGCCGTGTATAAGAATGAAAGCCCGTCTCTAACATCCCGTAGAGCTCGATCAGCCGAGCCTGAGGAAAAGCCGAGCCGAAGCGACGGATCGTTTCTATTGACGCAGATGCGCCGCCGGTTACCATCACACGCAGCGAGGAACAGTCGGTCGAGCTTAGCTCCGGTGCGTTGAGCAATGCGACAATGGCAGCGGGCGCGGTCGGAATGAATGTCACCCGTTCGGAAGCGATGCACTCGAGTGCGGCACGCGCCGAAAATCGTTCCAGCAATACGGTGCGTGCTCCTGCCATCACGGATTGCAGCAACGTCAGATAGCCCCAGTTTAGCGCTACGGGCAAATACGCCAAGAGCACGTCGTCCTCAGTGACCCGCATGTCGCGGTTCAAAAAGGCCGCAGCACACAGTGTGGTGTTAAAGCTATGCAACACGCCCTTCGGATTACCCGTTGTGCCAGATGTGAAGCACATCCGCATGATCTCGTCGGGGTCCATGTACACCCGATGCTCATCGCTGATCTCGGGCAAAGCGGAAAGTGTCAGCGGGAACGATACGACGTCATCACCTGCAACCGGATCGACGCAAACGGCCAACACAGGGGTAGATAACCTGCTACGCACGTCGCGAAACATATCGACGTAGCTAAAGCCCTTGAACTGAAGCGCGCACACGTAGGCCTTTGACCCGGAAAAATCAAGAATGTAGCGCAATTCCTCGGCGCGGAGATCCGGACTGATTTTATTCGCAATCGCCCCAATCAGTTCCAATGCGAAGAACACCACAGGAAATTCGACGCGATTCGGCACCTGCAGCGTTACGACGTCGCCACGACCGACCCCTTCACGGCGCAGCAGTTCTGCAAACCGCCGCACTTCGGACAACAACTGCTTGTAAGTAACTGAACGACGGTCATCCTTAAACGCAATGCGATCGGGTGTCTCCTCGACGCGCCTTTGCAGTATCTCGCTAAACGTAACGTCGCGCCACCAGCCATTACGACGATAAAGATCCTGCAAATGCTGCGCCACATGGCGCTCGGGGTGGACTTTCATAGTCAGCTCCTTTCCTCCGGTGACTGGACGGCCTAACGGACGCCGCGAAGCAACCCGCCGTCAACTTGAATGGCGGTGCCTGTGATGTAGGCCCCGCGCGGCGAAACCAGCAATGCCGCAAGACCCGCTATGTCGTCGACCGTGCCGACTCGTCCGAGGGGAACGTCCTGTAACAGACGGCTGCGCACGCTCTCGTCCGGTTCATCGCCCGCAGCAAAGACCTTGCGTAAGCGCGAAGTGTCGATGTAGCCTGGACAGATCGTGTTGACGTTGATGCCGTACTCCGCAAGTTCCATCGATAACGTCTTCGCGTAGCCGATCACGCCGCCCCAAGTCGCCACCGACAGCCCGAGATCGCGGATCGGCTGGATTGCAGAGATGGCGGTAATGTTCAGGATACTCCCACCACCCCGCTCCCTCATTGACTCCGCGACTAGCCGTACCATGCGCACCGGGTACATTAGGTTCTGTTCGACGGCGCGAAGCCACGCTGCATCGTCGAAAGAAAGCAAGGGGCCGACCGGCGGCGCACCATCGTTGTTCACCAGCACATCAATGCCTCCGAGGACAGCGCGAACAGTCGTCGCCACTCTTTCACAGTCTTCGGCCTTACGGCAATCCGCGGGGATCCATGTCACCTCGTTGCCGGTCATTTCGTGAATTTCGCGCGCGGCGCGCTTCAAGTCTTCGTCGCGACGCGCGGTGATCACCACGCTGGCGCCCTCTGCGGCGAGTATTCGTGCAATACCAAAACCAATTCCCTGGCTTCCGCCGCCGACGATCGCCACCTTCCCTTTCAGTTGGAGATTCATTGCGCCTCCTCGCCGGCGAGAAAGCGCTCGGCATTAAGATAGAACACACCTTCAAGGACTTCCTGCGCGTAGCCTTCCTTCTCCCAATCTGCGCGCAATCGCGCGTAGGAGTAGAGCGGGTAGTCAGCACCGAACATCACGCGATTGCGGAGACGTCGGCTGATTTCATGCTTAAGGTCGGGGGTGAAATACTTCGGAGACCATCCATGAAGCTCATACCATATGTTGCGCTTATGCATTAAAACTGCGATTGTTTCCGTTTGCCATGGCCACCCCGGGCGGGCCGCGACTATGCGAAGCGACGGAAACTTCGCTGCGACATAGTCGAGATGACGCGGATGGCAGTCGTCGAGCAGTATTCCGCCTCCTCCGGGTAGTCCCGCACCTAGTCCAGTCGTCCCGACGAAAATCAACACTGGCGTCCCCGTTTGCGCACAGAGATCGTAAAACGGAAACCAGACCGCATCGCTTGCCGGCGCTGAGCCCGAACCCGACACCGCATAGCCGACAAAACCTGGGGCTGCCTCGATGCAGCGGCGCAGCTCCCGCACGCCCGCGTCGCGATTTGACGGATCAATATGAACCCAGTGTCCAGCGATTACATCCATGCCATTGCGCTGGACGCGGAACGCATAGTCGTGCAGCGGCGGAATCTCCTCGATCGGCATGTATTTGGTATAGCCAAGATCGAGGATAACGCGCGCATCGTTGTCGCGGAAGTGCTGAATCATTTCCTCCTCGGAGTGGTAGACAGGTTCAGAATTCCACGTTTTTTTTTGCTGTGCGAGCTCCTCGGGCGTCCGCAACGGGAAGCCGCGGCGCGTGCCCCAATGCGAGTGCATGTCTACGATCTTCATATCTGTGCCCACCTATCTATCTGTCCGAGCGCGGAGGTCCGGGACTGCTCCGTCCGGCGACGGGATTGCCGAACCGAGACCGCGAGCATCCGCAACCGTAATCTGACTGAGCGCTCAGTATATACCTTGTTCGCGCCTCGTCAACTTCCTTAGCTGTCGCCTGCTTCCTCACCCATGTCACCCGTCGCCGCGCATTACACCGCTTCCAGTTCTAGCGCTCAATCTTTCGGGTGCAAGCCGCCCGTGCTGAAGCGATGGCACCGCCAATTCATGACGAACAGTCACTAATGAAATGCGGGGTGCGTTGTTTCGTTTTCAGACGCCTACACCGAGAATGGCGTTCGCTACTCAACATCGCAATCTCTATCGTCTTGACCGGAGGAAATATGTCTTTTCGACTTCAACGCCGCACGTTAATCAAGGGCGCGACGGGCCTGCTGACCGCGGCGACATTGGCGCCGCTGCAAGCGCGCAGTGCGAGCGCAGCGACAGGTGATAATCAATCTGCAGCCAGCGCAAAATCACGCCCACAGTTCGACTCGATCGACGCATGCCTCCGGAAGGCAGTCGACGATAGGACAGTAGCTGGCGTAGTTGCGATGGGAGCGACCGAAAAAGGTCTGGTCTATCGGGGACATGCGGGTTATGCGGATGCCGAACACTCCCGCCCGATAACGGGTGACTCCATCTTCTGGCTCGCCTCGATGACTAAGGCGATCACGGCAACGGCGTGCATGCAGCTTATCGAGAAAGGCAAGCTTTGGCTTGAGCAGCCGGCCTCCGAGCTGTTGCCTCAGCTCAAAACGCCTCAAGTTCTTGAAGGATTCGATGCAGCCGGGAACCCGATTTTGCGACCGGCGCGCAACACGATTACAGTGCGCCATCTGCTCACTCACACGTCCGGCTTTACTTACAGCATCTGGAGCGACCGCCTCACCCAATACGAGAAAGTCACGGGAATGCCGGATATCGGTTACTCACTTAATGGCGCGTTTGCTGCACCACTCGAGTTCGAGCCCGGCGAGCGTTGGCAGTACGGGATAAGCATGGACTGGGTTGGCAAACTCGTGGAGGCCGCAACTGACCAGTCGCTCGAGGTGTACTTCCGCGAAAACATCTTTAATCCACTTGGAATGAACGATACAGGGTTCCTTATCGGAACCGCGCAGAAACAACGAGTGGCGGCAATGCACCGCCGTCAGGCGGATGGAGGGCTCAAACCGGAGCCCTTCGAGATGAATCAGCGCCCGGAGTTTTTCATGGGCGGTGGTGGGCTGTTCAGCACACCCAATAATTATATGGCTTTTCTGCGAATGCTTCTCGGGAATGGAACACTTGGCGGTGAGCGCATCTTGCATGCCGACACTGTCGCTTTAATGTTCCGTAATCACATCGGCGATCTAACGGCGGGCGAGATGAAAACCGCTCAGCCCGCGTGGTCAAATAGCTTCGACCAGTTCCCGGGCCAAGCACACAAGTGGGGGCTGTCGTTCGATATCAATATTGCGCCGGGCCCACACGGACGAAGCGCAGGAAGCGGAAGTTGGGCGGGGCTGCTGAATACTTACTTCTGGATCGATCCAAACAAACGCGTAGCAGGGTCGATGTTCTCGCAGGTTCTGCCCTTCTACGATGAACGCGTAGTTAGCCTCTACGGAGAGTTCGAACGGCGTCTCTACAACGGCCTGCGCCGCGCCTGACTGTACTTGTAGCAGCGCATTCTCTGCCGCTCACATTCAACCACAGGAGGACGTTCATCATGTATGCAGTCACGGGTATTACGGGCAAGGTAGGTGGCGCGTTGGCGCGAGCGCTGCTCGCCGCCGGACAACAAGTGAGAGCTGTCGTTCGCGATGCCGATCGCGCCGCATCGTGGCGAGCGCTGGGCTGTGAAGTCGCAATCGCTCGTATGGAAGACGAGGCAGCGCTCTCGGCCGCTTTCCGCGGCGCGACCGCGGTCTTCATTCTACCGCCCTCGGAATTCGATCCGGCTCCCGGATTTCCGGAGGCAAAGGCTGTGATTAAAGCCGTCGCAACAGCTTTGCGCCTTGCCAACCCGGAAAGAGTCGTTTGTCTTTCGACAATTGGAGCACATGCAGCTGAAACCAACTTGCTCTCGCAGCGAACTCTCATGGAACGAGCGTTGACTGAGCTGTCCATGCCAGTCACCTTTCTTCGACCGGGTTGGTTCCTCGAGAATTCGGCATGGGATGCTACATCGGCACGGGACTCGGGAAAAATCCCAAGCTTCTTGCAACCGTTGGACCGCGGAGTGCCAATGGTAGCAACCGAAGACGTAGGATCGGTCGCGGCCACATTGCTGCAACAGACATGGAACGGCGTCCGCATCGTTGAGCTCGAGGGTCCACGCCGCGTCAGTCCAAACGATATAGCCAACGCTTTTTCGCGCGCCTTAGGGCACCCTGTGCTGGCGGAGGTGGTGGAACGGACGCAGTGGGAATCGCTGTTCAGGTCGCAAGGTATGAAGCATCCAATGCCGCGCATCCGAATGCTTGATGGTTTCAACGAGGGCTGGATTTGCTTTGAAGGATCGCCTGATGAAGTCATCCGTGGTCAAACCGAGCTCGATACGGTCATAGAAAAACTGGTCGCGGAAGCGAGCTAGGATTGTTAGACGCGAATGTGCATAGGTCCATTCGCGCGTTTGCCAATTTTTGTAAGGGAGAGCTTGTTGAACTACGTTACGCTTGGTGCCACTGGCTTGCATATTTCCCGCCTGAGCCTTGGCGCAATGACTTTTGGCGCGGGATCGGGAATATGGGGCAACATCGCCGGGGTCGACCTCAATGAGGCAATCCGCCTCACGGCTATCGCTGCAGAGCAAGGCGTTAACTTGATCGATACAGCGGACGTCTATTCGCAAGGTCTCTCGGAAGAGATCGTGGGTCAGGTAATCAAGGCCCTGAGTCTCGACGAAACAAAAATGCTAGTGGCCACCAAAGTCCGACTTCGGACGGGTCCTGGGCATAATCAGGCTGGGCTGGGTCGGTCCCACATCATCCGATCTGTGGACACGAGTCTGCGGCGTCTCGGTCGAGATCATATCGATCTGCTTCAGCTACACGACCGAGACGCCCTCGTACCGCTCGATGAGACACTTCGCGTGCTCGACGATCTGGTGACGCAAGGGAAGGTCCGCCATATCGGCGCATGTAACTTTAGTTCGGCAGATCTAGAGCGTGCGTCGGCCTACTCGACACGGACCGACCGTGCACCTATCGTGAGCAACCAGGTCCACTATGCGTTGACATGCCGTGACGTGGAGCATGATCTCGTCAGCGTATCCGCGTCGCTATCGATGGGCCTGCTCGTTTGGAGCCCGCTGGCTGGCGGGTACCTAAGCGGAAAGTATGCAAACACCGCACCCTCTAGCGGGCGACGCAGTAAGCTGGATTTCCCACCGGTGGATCAGGTTATGGGCCGTCGTATACTAGAGGCCCTTACCGACGTAGCCGACTCGCTTGAGGTATCGCCGGCTCAAGTTGCAATTGCGTGGCTTCTTGCTAAGCGAGCCGTCGCATCTGTGATAGTGGGCGCTCGCACGCCACAGCAGCTAGCGTTAAATTTGGACGCAGGAAACATTGAGCTCAGCGCCTCGCACGTAGCCGTTCTGGACGAGGTTTCGCAGAGTTCCCTGCCTTATCCTTACTGGATGCAACGTTTTCACGACAAGGACCGCGTGCTGCCGTAGCACGCTTCTTCCTTGCGGTACCTCTACGCCGCGGATATCTTCTTGTGCTGGCTTGTGTAAAAGCGGACGACGGGCGAGCGCGACCTCCCGCGTTGCAACGCCAAGCTAGCCGGGTAGTATGCGAAACGATGTGCAAAAACGCTGAGGCGTCAGGAGCGCGGAGGCGGGGGTGGCCGTGGTGTAAGTTGATGACTGTCCAGTTCGTCAACCTGCCCTCGGGAGGGCTTACACCATGGCCACGACCAAGCGCAGTACGAACCGGCCGTCAGCGGAAGCGCTGGTTGCCGACGACCGGGATCTGATGAAGGCGCTCATGAAGGATGCGCTTCAGGAAGTGCTCGAAGCGGAAATGACCGAGCTGCTGGGCGCTGCGCCCAATGAGCGCAGCGAGACGCGAAGCGGCTATCGTGCGGGCTACTACGGCCGCGCTCTGGTGACGCGCATCGGCAAACTGGAGTTGCGCGTGCCACGTGATCGGCATGGCGAATTCTCAACGGCGCTGTTCGAGCGCTATGCGCGCAGCGAGAAGGATGGTGGCGGCGTTGGCCGAGATGTACGTGCAGGGTGTGTCGACGCGCAAGGTCAAGGCGATTACCGAAGAGCTGTGCGGTCACAGCTTTTCAGCCTCGGCGATCTCGGCGATCAACAAAGGGCTGGATGCGACGCTGGCAAAGTTTGTACACCGGCCGCTGGAAGAAGCGTATCCGTATCTGATCGTCGACGCGCGCTATCAGAAGGTGCGTGAGTCGGGCGTGATTCGCTCGCAGGCGGTGCTGATCGCCATCGGCATCAACTGGGAAGGCCACCGGCAGGTGCTGGCTGTGGAGCTGGCTGTCAGCGTCGGATAGATACTCCTCATTTTCGTCGAAGTAAATTTCCCCAGTTTTTTGTTTGGCGCCGCCGCGTAAG
>NZ_JALQDN010000080.1:0-58424 GCF_023631205.1 Caballeronia sp. NCF2
CTTTGCCTGCATTATCGCCGGCTCAGGCCTCGGCTGGTCCACTTATCCCGCTGTCCGAATTCCCGCAGCCACCTCTTTTCGCTGCGTGCCAGCGTTCATCCTCTGCCCGTCCGGACTCTCTCGCCTTTGAGCGCTCACGAGCGGGAATGCCATCGGCAAGGTCTTCGGGCGTAAAGATGGCGTCGAGTGGCTGCCCCAGCATCTCCTCAGCACCGAAGCCGAAGATGCGTTTGGCGCCGACGTTCCAGCTGACGATGGTTCCGTCATCATCGAGCACAATGATCGCGAAATCATGCGTGGCGTGCGCCGCCAGTTTGAGCTTTTCTTCGCTGAGCCGTGCTTGATCTTGGGCAGATTTCTGTTCCGTTATGTCGATCAAGGCGAGGACCGCGCCATCGATGCGGTCGTCGTCGGTCCGATAGGGCAGCACGCGCGCGAGGAAGACGCGACCGTCCTTGCTTGCCACTTCCCGCTCCGTGCGCTTGAGCGATTCGAAAGCGGCGCGCAGGTCGGCGAGCATCTCCGGATAATCGAGTTGATGCGTGAGATGCTCGAGCGGCCGTCCGGTGTCGACAGTACGAATATTAAACAGGGTGTCAGCCGGCGCGGTATATCGCTTGATGTGCAGGGCGCGATCGACAAAAACAGTGGCGACGCCCACCAGCGCTATCAAGTTCTGCAGGTCGTCGCTGACGCGGGCGGACTCCTGGACCTTGGTCAGCAATTCAGAGTTCACCGTGACCAGTTCTTCGTTAAGCGATTGCAGTTCCTCCCGGCTCGCTTCCAGTTCTTCCGTCGCCGAGCGCAGCTCCTCATTCATCGCCTGCAATTCTTCGTTGGACGCGCGCAGTTGCTCGCTGGACGTATGCTGATTCTCCATCGAACTGCGCAACCGTTCTTCGCTTCCCTCTAGTGCCTCTCGCAAGGAAGCCAGCGTATCCGAGTCAAGTGGTGGAACCTGCTCGGGAACCGAATTGGGCAGTGGCGTCAATAGGTCGCACGTCACGGACACGAGAAACTCTTCGCGGGCGAGGTCCCGAAAAGGTCTGAACGAGAAGTCGACGGCGACCTCGCCCGAAGCCGTCATCAACGGAACCGACGCTTCGTGCTCAGGACGGGCTCGCGTCAGGCAACGCTGAATGGCATGCCGAACGCCAGCCTGGGCATCGTCCCTGACGATATCGAACAGATTCGCGACGCTCGCATGATGAACGTCCTCCGTCAGCTTATGGGCGCTTTTGGAGCGGTGCACGATTGTCCCGTCTGATCGCATGACGATGACCGGCGGGCCGAACAGATCGAGCGAGCGGGCATGGGTGGGTAGAGGTAGATTCGTCGCAAGCGGCACCGTAAAGAACGACTGGCCGCCAAAGACAAGCGATTTCTTCGGATCAACGTAGGAGAGCAAATGGCTGACCGTCGACACTGGCGCATTGGGCAGCGCCCGGTACATCTTCCGCTGCTTATCGACTGGAGCAAACAGTTCAGGAGCGAAGTCGGCTGACTCTGCGGTACCGAGGAAAAGGGAGCCTTCGTGAGGACGCAGCGAAAAGTAGAAGGTGTCGAGGACTTGCCGTTGCGCACGGCGATCCATATAGATCAACACGTTCCGGCAAGAAATCAGGTCGATCCTGGAAAACGGGGGATCACGAAGCAGATTGTGCGCGGCAAAAATGACTGTATCTCGGAGCGATTTGACCAGCCGATAACGATTACCGTCCTCATTGAAATACCGGTCCAGGCGCGCCGCCGAGATATCGTTCGCGATTGCTTTGGGATAGCACGCCGAACGTGCGATCGCAATGGCGCGTTCGTCGATGTCACTTGCGTAGACCGTGACATGGACCGGTCGCGGAAGCCGACGCACGGCTTCATCGAGCAATATCGCCACCGAGAATGCCTCCTCGCCCGTCGCGCATCCTGGAACCCAGGCTCGTACCTCGTCGCGTTCTCCCAAATTCTTCAACAGTGCGGGGATGACTGTGTGTTCGAGCGTGGCAAAGGCGTCCGGGTCGCGAAAGAAATTCGTGACACCGATGAGCAGGTCGGCCAGCAGCTTAGGTGTCTCGGCAGGCGTGTCATCGAGAAACGCTCGATAGGCCGCTGCCGTAGATAGACCATTGACCTGCATCCTGCGCTCGATGCGACGCACGATGGTGCCGCGTTTGTAATTGGAGAAGTCGTGATGCGTCCGTGAGCGGAGGATTTCCAGCACCTTATCGATTGCATCGGCTTGCGACACTAAAGGCGGAATTTGGCTTTCCGCGTCGTCGTCCGATGGTGCCGGAAGTTCAATCTCGGCGGCATTTTGAGCCAACGCGAGCACCCGGGGGATGATTTCGTTGACCGGGAGCACCAGGTCAATATGGCCAGTCGCGATCGCGTTGCGCGGCATGTCGTCATACTGGGCGTTATCGGGACGTTGCGCGATAGTCACGCCGCCCCGTTCACGCACGCGCGATATGCCGACGGATCCGTCTGTTCCCGATCCGGACAGAACGACGGCGAAGGAGCGTGCCCCGTGCGCATCGGCTAAGCTGCGGAAGAACACGTCGATGGAAGTCGGTGGCAGGCGCGGCGGTTCGGGTTCGCTCAGACGCAAGTAGCCATCGACCATCGATAGCAATTTACCCGGTGCAATGACATGGACCGTGTCTTTCTCCAGCGGGACGGGATTGCTGACTTGGACGACGCGAAGGCCAGTGACCCGTTGGATGACTTCATGCGCGTGGCTCGTGTAATCGGGCGACATGTGCAGTACAACCACGAACGCCACGCCAGGCGCCGGGGGCGCGGCTTCGAACAGTTGCAGAAGCGCCTGAACGCCGCCGGCGGAAGCACCGACGCCAACCACAGGGAAATTCGGTCCAGTGGCCTTGCCATGATGCTTCGCTTCTGCTTTCACGATCTTCCTCCGAAGCGTCGCTTGCGACCCTCTTAGAATTGCACCAATTCCTGCGCACCGAGCAGCCGAGCAGGTCGGGAGTGAGAACCAGTGTGAGATGCGGATTTGCACCACAACTGAAGCGGCGCGTTACCACATCATAGCTGGCGGCCGTGACAACAGCCCGCTGCGCCAACCGCGCACCGTCATTTGTTTTGGTAGCGGGCAGGGTATACGCGCATTAGCGGCAGTCTTTCCGTTCTGAACAATCGCGAAGAGAAACGCTGCGGATGTCGTCCGCCGACAGTTGTCGGGTCGTCACCGACCTTGTTCTGAAGATGCGAGCATTGCCACTCCTTCTGCCGCTTGTTCCGCCTCGAGCTCGATTCCTGCAGCACGCGTCGCTGTCGTCGTCTTGGCGTCCATTGCGGACATTAGTCGATGCTGGCTGACACGCGATAATGAGCGTTCGATTCTCTTCGGAGCACCAGATGCGACCCGATAACACAACGATACGAATGGGGGTCTTGCGACTGGTTATCTTGGGGGAGCGCGGATCGATGGTTTACGACTTTCGGGACGATGTTTTGCAATTAATTCGTGAGGCCGAAGCGACATACGGTTCGGACCCGATCGCGCGCAGCGGCCTCTGCGTCGCCCGATCCTATGCCGTGCTCGGGCGCCCTTTGCACGCGCTGAGGCGATTGGACGCAGTGCTGCGCCTGCCCGGGAGCAGCAACGGTTCTCATTTTCGCAAGAGGGCATTCGATTCCTTGGCTCGTTGAAGCTGCGCCGCCTTCATGGTCGCGCCGTTTCCCCCGAAAGAGAAGACCGCTCCCGTCGCGACCAGGAGGCGCCTCTCGACGATCGCTCGGCGCTACGGCGTACGCTGGCCGACGGACGTTTGGACGTCAGTTGGGCACTTGTAAGCGGCCCATGCCTGTCATCGGGCAGTTTCTGTCTGGAAAAAAGTGGTTTCAGAGACCCCAGTAAGCCGACCTACGAAACTGCCCGTTTGCCACAATGCCGCCAAGCGCAAGCGGACTCGCGCAGGTTCCTCTTTCGCCGCTGCTACGGCGACCGTGCGACATCCGACGGCGCGGGCGCGCACGCAATGGACTTGAGAGAAAGCCGGTGCGGATATACAATTCAAATGACGTGTATCCAAGGAGGCTACCATGCAGGTCGCGAAATGGGGTAACAGCCTTGCCGTGCGGCTGCCCGCAAGCGTCGTCGACGCGCTTGAGTTGAAGGAGGGCGACGACATTGAGATCTACGCTGACCGTTCCGGCGCGTTCTCGGTCAGCAAAAAGCCCACAGTCCCCGAGCGTATCGAGCGCCTGCGCAAGTATCGGGGACGTCTGCCCGCGGATTTCAAGTTCGATCGGGAATCACTCAGCGACCGGGATAGCGCTTAATGACGCAGCCAGCACCGACTCGTTTCGCCGTCGACAGCAACGTCATCGTCTATCTGTTTTCTGGCGACGTCGCGAAGGCTGACAGGGCTGAAGCAGTGGTGGCTGGCGGAAATTCCAAGCCAGTCATCAGTACCCAGGTCCTGAACGAGGTCACGCTTGTGATGAGCCGGAAGATGGGCCTATCGTGGCCTGAAATCGAGCGCATCTTAGACGACGTCGAAGTGCTTTGCGAAGTCGTGCCCCTGACGCTCGACGTTCATAAAGAAGCGCGCCGGATTGCAGCGTATTACGGATTTAGGTTCTACGATTCCTGCATCATTGCTTTTGCATTGCTCGCAGATTGCGAGGTGCTCTACAGCGAAGACATGCATCATGGTCAAGTTATCTTCGACCAGCTGACTGTGATTAACCCCTTTTCTTGAACGTTCTCAAAGCGACCGTACCATTGCTCGGACAAGGCGGGCATCGCGCAAAAAAGCGCTGCCTCGGAAGCGAGCGTGCTGAGCACGGCGGCTCCGTCTCGATAATGCAATTTAACATAACGCAATTTAACGCATTTTCATTTGCAGTCCTAAATTGATGACGGCAACGCGCAACGGGAAACGGGAAACGAGCGCGACGAACGCAGCGTCAATCATCGTACGTCGGGCTGGTGCCGCACAAACATCGGAAGCGTCTTCGCTAAGATGCCAGTCCCATGCGTGATGATCTGTTTCCTAGAACGCGCTTGTTACTGCAGGCGCGCCACGCTTGCCAGCGGCGACTGCCGGCCGCTAGTCGCGAACCGCTCCAGGCGCTCGCGCGCGTCGACATGCACGTAGCGCGGCGCACGTTCAAGGTGGCTGTCTGCTTGGCGCAGGATGGCCTCGAACGGTGGCGCATCGTCAGGTTCGAGCCGCCAAACCTGTTCGCGTTCCGCCCGCTGCAAGCAGCGCTCGAGCGCTGCTTCGGCGCGCGCATACACGACGACATCAGTGTCACCGTAGCCCGCGTCCTGAACGTAGTACGTCAAGTACACGAGCCGCACGAGCTCATTGATCAGATAAGCGCTCCCGGCTTTTCCCTTGCAGGCCACCTACGTCAGATGTTGAGCCAACGAGAGTTCGCGCGCCGCATCCGCCGGCATCGGAAGGAGCATCGCTTTGCTGAGCGGGCCGCTGGCTTTCCGGGCGGACGAGCGGATGGATTTTCGGTTCGCGTGACGCGTAGACATCGGAAAAAGCGGTCGGAGGGATATGACAGGTACTGCAATCAGTGTAGCAGAACCCTCGCGCACAGTTTCATAGGCGTGGACTGAGGTTGATTCACCGTGGAGTTTCTGCGGCGCGCGCCGTTGATCGCCCACCCGGCAAGGTCAGACAATACGACTGCCACCCGCGGCCGAACGCCGATTTCGGCAGCTCCCGACACCGCGTTCTGGCACCTTCCTTAGTCGCTGGTTCCGCAGTACCACTATCCCGGTTTCTACTGTGGCGCGGCTGATATTGCGTCGCTACCCTTGGCTGCTCTCAGCATAAAGTGCGGAGCTTCCGATGGAGCACTGGCGACTGGCATACCTCGGCGTTCGACACGTTCCGCGCGAGCTGAGCGAATTCGAACTGAACACGTTTTTCACGTTTTCCAGAAGTGAACTGGCTCGCATCGATTCGCGGCGCACTGATCTGTATCGGCTCTCCATCGCCCTGCACGTCGGCTTTCTACGGATGACTGGGCGACCGCTCGACTCGTACAAGCACATACCAACCGTTCTCTGGCGACATCTTGGCCAACAACTCGGTGTGCTGCCGCCCGAGGTCGGTACGCTCCGATCACTCTATGACGGTAACTTCAAAACATTGTCCGACCATCAGAGCTTCGCTCGGACAGTCATAAATTTTCGAGTCCTCGCCGAGCATCAGCGTCGATATGTCATTCGTTGGCTCAAGGAACAGCTCACAGGCCGACCTGAGCGCGGCCAATTGATGAACGACTTGAAGCGGTGGTTTTACGAACACCGGATCGTGATACCACCCGATCGGACGTTGAGACAGTTCGTCGTCCAGGCAGTGCATGACATCGAGGACTCGTTACGCGAGATGCTTGAACGAGCGTTCGGGGCGGACAGGTTGGCGAGCTGGGCGCGACTTCTTGGGCAGCCGCATAAAGAACATACAAGCTTGCAGCGTTGGCTTTGGGCTGTCCCGCTTCGCAACTCGACTCACCAGATGAGTGAAGTCCTCGACAAAATCAATCTTCTCACGATGCATGGCGTTGCCGACAGTTGGCCGGCTGAATGCAACGACGCCATCGTCCGCCACTATGCGCGTCGCTGCGCCAGCCGGCCATCCTCGATCAGCAAAAGGATCGAACCGCAAGGGCGAAGGCTGGAAGCAGCGTGCTTCATGCGTTATGCCCTTTGTACGGCGACCGACCACGTGCTCACGATGCTTCGCCGTTGGGTGCTGAAGGTAGTTCACGACGCATCGCGTGAAGTCGACGCCGCGCGCGTCGCAGCGGCCGATCAGCTTTACCAGTTTGCACTCGCCGTCAAAGCACTCGCGAACGATGAATCATTGTCGCGCGAAGGTCTTGGCAAGGAGCTTTGCGTGCTGGCAGATCAGGTTCTACATCCGCAGGCGCCCAACCGGCGTAGCCAGATCCGCCAGTGCTTGCTCCGAAAACCCTCACGCCCGCAATCTGCTGATGCGCGTAGTCCAATTGCCATTCGAGACCGAAGGCACCCATCCGGTGCTAGATGCGATCGCCCTGCTGCGAGGCCTCTACCGGCGTCACGCTTATCTCCTGCCCGACGGCGTGAGCATCCGACTTGGCCGTGCCGGGCGCGAGGCGATTGACGGATATGACCGTCTTAAGGCAATGGTGGCGTTCGAATGGGCGACGCTCTTTGCGTTACGCGTCGCGTTGCGCAATGGCACGATCTTCATCCGGCACAGCTTCTCGTTCCCCAGTCAGACCGATATGCTGATCCCGACCGAAGACTGGAAGCTGAAGCGCAATCATCTATATGGCCATCTCGGACTGCCTCAAGACGCGAACGAGTTCCTTGCTCCGGTCCTGGCGCACCTCGATCAACGTCTCAAATTGCTGGACGAAGCCGTTACGCACGGTGAGGTCAGGGCCGATACGGCGATACATCTCGATCCGCTGACGGCGCAGCCAGCAGATCTCGAGGCAGATCGACTGCGACGGACGATCTTCGAAGCTCATCCACCGGGTCAACTACCCGAAATAATCCTCGAGGTCGACAGCGCGACACGCTTCAGCTGGACCCTACTGGGACGGGAACCACGATCACGCACTGAGTTGCTGATGACCTACTCGGCCGTACTGGCGCACGGAACATCCCTATCGGCAGCGGAGATTTCGAGAATGGTCCCGGAAGTGTCGCCTGCCGCCATTCGCCAGATGATGAAGCGACTTGGGGACGAAAGAATGCTACGGCGGGCCGCCGATGCTGTACTCGAGTTCATGCAGGAGCATCCTATTGCGGCTCACTGGGGGCGTGCAGACCTCGCGTCATCGGACATGATGTCGCTGGAGACGACAAGGGCAGTCTGGCAGGCCCGGGCCGACCCGCGGCGGCGCACAGCATCCATTGGCATCTACACGCGCGTGCTCGATCGTTGGGGCGTCTTTTATGACCAACCTATCGTGTTGAATGAGCGTCAAGCGGGTGCCGCGATCGAAGGTGTCGTTCGACAGAGTGCCACCAAGGACATCGCTCTAATCGCAGTCGATACGCACGGGTACACGGATTTTGCGATGGGGGTCGCACGGGCGTTGGGTTTCGATCTATGCCCTCGCCTTTCACATCTCCGTGACCGTCGCATTCACGTACCGCGCAACTATGAGGTGCCCGCACAACTCTCCGCGATCACGGACCGCGATGTCAAACTCGATCGTATCGTAGACGTCTGGGATGAGTTCGTCAGGATCGTCGCATCCATCCGTTCCGGAAAGTGCACAGCAGTCGACGCCCTCACCCGCTTCGGCTCAGCAGCCAGAGGTCAAGCCGTGTACGACGGTGGTGTTCAAATCGGGCGACTTTTCAGAAGCATCTTTTTGATCGACTACTTCACCAACACGGCCTTCAGATCAGAGCTGCAACATGTGTTAAACCGGGGAGAAGCCGTGCACAACGTTCAGCGCGCGATTCATATCGGCAGAATTCCTATCGAGTTGGCGCGACGCCAGGAATCGCTCGAAGCAGTATCGTCGGCGTTGACACTGCTGTCGAACATCCTGATGGCTTGGAACACCACGCACATGCAAAGCGCCCTCGAGAACATGGAGGCGGCTAGAGGGCAGCCGCTGGAGACTGAACAGTTGAGACGGATCGCCCCGACTCATCTTGATGGCATCAACTTGCGCGGGACCTTTAACTTTCCGGTCGCACGTTATGCAAAGCGGATACTTCCTAGTCTGAGAAGTGACCTTACGGACCTCCCGACAAGTCGACAAGCTTGAAGCGAAATTGGTCCAACGGGCTTTCAGACGACCGATCCAGCTCGCGCATTGGAGGTTCCCGGTTTCGCAGCTTCCTCGTGCCTATGCGAACCCGCACGACCTTTTCGAGTCGCCCCGCATCGTTCGCAGGCGAACTGCCACTGCCGTGTCCAGAGGGTAGACAGCACGTCCTTGATTTTGAAGGAATTTTAATAAGGGCCGGGCGGCAAACCCTTGTCGCATCGAGACAAGGCTAACCGGAATTTTGCACAAAAATCAAAACCACACCTATAAGAGGGATATATGTCCAAACTCGATGGCGCAATTATTTACGTCGAACTAGAACGCGCCGAAACTGGCCGCGTCGAAATTTACTCGCGCGAAGCGACGAAGGAAGAGGCGCTGCGGATGCTTGAATCCGCGAGCAACGACAGGCGAGCAATCGAGGACGATCTTGCCTCGCGCGTCGCAGCGGAGGTCAAGGGCGACCTGCTCTGCGCAGGCTACTTCTTCGTCGAGGGCGGCAAAGACGCGCACGAGGATGTGGCGTTCCCGATTGTGCACGCGGTCGCTGCTATCAGCGAGCATTTCGGCGTCGACGCCGAGACGTTGGACCGCGCGCTAGAACCCGCGAACGTGGCCGCGCTCAGTTCCGCGAGGGACGCGGAACTGGCGTCGTTCATTAAAGACCATCCGGAAATCTTAGCCGGCGCCGAAGGCATTGCGCGAAAAGCACGGAAACGCACAGGCTGCGTTGGCTGCGGAACTGGCTCTCGAGTTGCAGGGCGAAGTAAGGCACTAGCACCGTGCCGCCCAACGCTCAAGGCCTAATGAGCGTTGGGTGACGCCCGCGCGTCCGGCCATTGGCCACTCGCCCGACAAACCATCACCGCCGCCGATCGCTGAAAAAGCGAGGGGCGACGAAGAGTATCATCCGCGTTTGACCGAGCAACGGCAGCCAGCAGGATGAACGAGTACACGATCACTGATATTGAGAACGCAATTAACTCTTGGCGATCCCGCCAAGCGGCGACGGATGACTTCCCCGTCTGCCCAAGAGCAAGGGTACTGGCCGACGTGTATGGAGCGATGATCTATCATCAACGAGAGCGCGTCGACGCGAGAAATCTGACGGCGGAACAAAACGAAGCGATAGGTCTTGCGCTCGCCCAGAAGGAACTCTTCTAATCCCAACGGGAGGGGCGAAAATGTCGAACGATGATAAAGCTTTGGTATGGGTCGACGCGGAGGCCGGAGGCGGTCGCGTCGAGATCTATTCGCGAGAGGTATCAAAGGCGGACGCGCTGCGCATGTTTGCTTCAGCCAGCAGCGACACGCGAGCGTTCGAAGAAGACCTCACCGACTGGGTGGCAACGGAGATAATCGGCGACGTTCTGTACGCTGGCTATTTCTGCCCTAAGAGCAAAGGCTTGGACGAGGAAAAGCAAGTCTCGTTCGCGCGCGTACATGCTTGCGACGCTATCAGCAAGCATTTCAACATTGACGCGGGAGTCCTTGAAAGCGCCTTGCGGCCAGAGAATCTGGCAGAGTTGGCCGCGGCACGGGATGCAGAGATCGCATCTCTGGTCCATGATCTTCCAGAACTTACGAAGGACGCCGAGGCCGTGCGAGAAAAGCATGCGTCGGTGCAAGCGGCTCTTGCCGAAGAGCTTGCGAAGGCGATCGCTGCCGGCAAAATTACGTCCCACTGAGCATCCAAGACGCGTCAGGCGCTGCCTTGACAATACTGTCGCGTCCGTACCCTAGGTAGTGAGCCGAGTATCCTGCTCGGCCGCTACCGATGAAGAAATTGGATGGCTTTTCGTATCGACCCCTCGTCCATAGCGTTCCTAGAAACCCGCCGTGGCATCAACGCGACCGCGACGATCCTGTCTGACGAAGGCGTCAAAATCGGCGAAGTCGACGATATAGCGGAGAGAATCGTCGCAGATGTCACGTTCGTATCGGCGGCCGCCCGTTCGGCGTTCGTTGGAGAGGCGCGGCGTGTAAATCCCGTGGTCTTCGGTCGAACCGACCACAACGACGATATCTATGCCTCGGAGTACGCACGAGCGCTTCTTGCGACAGCGGAACAAGTCCTGTTGACTCGCATCTGACCGGTCAAAGCAGCCACTACGTCGACACAGTCCAATGCATGTGGGCGTGCTTTCGCCGATGCTCAGCCTGCCGTCGTTTGCAGTAGATCGCGCGCCAAGCCGAGCATTCCGTCGGCGATGCTGCCCGAATTCGCTCGTTGAGCAGGCGGCCGCCGCTGCCGGTTCGCTTCAAGATCAGGCTGAAACGCTGCGCGCGACGATGGCCGTCTTCAAGACCGCCGCCTGAGCGGCCGTCACGCGCACTCGCAGTGACTTGACTTCGCGGGGTTATTGGTAAGCTCATAGACGTTCCAATAGCCCTGCAGTCGAAGCCACAAACCGATGCCCAGAAGAAATCCGACGAAGTCGCAACGCGCCGTGATGGATCTGCTCGATCAGGGGTTACCGGTTGAGCAGATCGCAAACAGTCTCGGCAAGAGTGCCTTGGCCGTGAAGAAGCAGCTAAACCGAATCAAACGCCGGGTCCGTGAAGGAAGGATCGACCCTTCGCCTCTGCCGATAGAGCGCGCCGCGAGCGAGCCGCGCATCTACCTCGCGGGCTTCGATGTCTTCCGTCGCGACGCGAAGGAACACGGCGAACGCCTGAAGCAGCTCTGCCGCGATCGTGGCTTCGTTGGGCTTTATCCACTCGACGGACAACTGCCCTCCTCGCTCCAACGGCAAGACGCTGCTCGATGGATATATGCCGCGAACATCGAATTGATCCGGTCGGCCGATATCGTGATGGCGAACCTCGATGACTTTCGCGGGTCCGGCGAACCAGACAGCGGGACGGCTTTTGAAGTTGGCTACGCGGCCGCGCTCGGGAAGCCGGTATGGGCGTATCGATCCAACGAAGGGACGCTGGCTCAGCGCGTTGAGGCAGCGGCGACAGGAAGCAACGGCGCTTACTGTGCTGGCGGCTATCTCATTGAGGACTTCGGTCTGAGCGTCAACCTGATGCTGGCGTGTTCCGCGCAGCTCGTTGTCGGCGGACCGGGCGCTTGCCTAGACGCCATTCGTAGCGAGGTCGACCAAGTTACCCCCCGCGTTGGTGGCTCGGGGTTGGCGAAGCGTTAGCTTCGCTGTAGGGTTTGGGTTGAGCAAACTTCAGTATATCGATTTCCATGCCTGATGATACTTGGCTTCTTGCCCCCGAAGACGCCTACGCCCAATGGCAGCGTGAAGAAGCGACGGGCGCGGATCGCCGCTCATTTGCTGACCAGTCGATCGTGCAGCACCGTTCGATGTTCTCGCGCTTCAACGACTATCTGATTGCGCACGGCGCGACAGTGGCGAGCTTCGGGGCGGACCATATCGATCGATTCTTCGCGGAACTCGCGCAGGACTGCGCGCCCGGCACGACGACTTGCCTGCGTTACCTGAAGCTAATTGACCGGGTCACGCGTCACCTCGTGAACATCGAACTGCGCACCGATAATCCGGCCGCGCTGATGTTAGTCAACGAGACCTGGCCACAAGACGAGCCGACGCCGATCTATCTTTCACTGGAAGACGATGCACGGCTACAAGCGGTGTGCGTTGCAACCAAAGGCGCGGCGTTCAAGGATCTTCGAAACACCGCGATCGTGGCGCTGTTTCTGGCGTCAGGGGTCACGGCCGCCGAACTTAGGCAGTTGCGCGTCGACGACCTTGATATGCATGGCGAGCGCCCTACTGTCCTCGTCGACAAGCACGGGCCGCGGATTGCACGACGGGTTCCAATCGATGCCTTCGCTATCGACGTACTGCGCAGCTATCACGAAGCGCGCAGCCGCATTCAGTCGCCAACGCAATGGCTGTTCATCGCCACGGCGGGCGGCAAGCCTATGCAGCCGGATACGATGCTGAAATGTGTCCGCGTAGCGCTACGCCGTGCGGACTTGTCGGCCGCCGACGAGAGCCCGCGCTTACTCAGAAACACCTTCGGGCGTCGGCACATCCTCGCCGGCAAGACCAACGAGCAAGTGAGCAATCTCATGGGCTTGTCGAGCCATCGAACGGCGACTCGCCTTCGTCAAACACTTGGGTCGTGCGAGGCGTCCGAAGCACAGGCTTAGTGGCTTGCGGCCGGCGTCGGTCACAACCGATGATCGGACTTTATAACGCGCATGTCCCTGTCACCCGGTCCGTGCAGGATCAGTACGTTGATCGGATACCGGCATCGCGTCAACGCTTGCCAGATGCTTTGTCACGGTCTTCCTGCGAGCCCAAACGACCGTTCGACTCGGCGCGTCGAGCCGGCGCACGCGTCACGCTGGAACCACCCTTGAGCCATCTGTCAACGGCTATATAGCGGGCGGATGAGAACTCGACCATCTTATGTACCGCTTCAGCCGTCTGTAGTTGTTGCGCGATTTCGGGAGGGATTTCCCCACAGGCGATTAACACGCCCTTTCCGCTAATTGCCTGCTCTATCGTCTTCCCACGAAAGGAAAGACGTACGCGAAACGACGGCTGCTCATCGGCGTCTGGCGAGTATGCAACGTCAAGCGTCGAGTCCGCAAAGTCGGTCCACAATTCGACGAGTCCAGGGTGCGCACTGCCCGTCAGCTCCGATGCACGGTCGAACCCATCATTCACCTTGGTTATGGACCGGCTGTCGGGGTCAATCAGGTAACACAGGAACATGTCGCCTCCGGCACTTGGACGTCCATCTCCGAATCGCGTGAGCTCACTGCGTTCGTTGAATGGGTTGCTGGCCCGACCCAAGGACGCCAGCCACACGGTCGGCGGGAGCACACAGCGCGCCGTGTTGCTGATCTCCGCTTTAAGCATAGGAGCAAAAATGAGCCCTGAGCGCGGCTTTCGCGTTCGCCAGACCAAAAACGCGATGGGGATGAGGCGAGACTCGTCACCAAGATCCAGGAGTCCGCTGTGGCATCCGCCGCGCGTCAATTTCAAGAAAGCATTTCAGAGCGAAAAGGATGAAAGCGACAATTTGGGGACATACACGGCTGCCGGACGGGCATCAGGAGATTCATCGCTTTGCTTTCGAACTGCACGACGGAAGTGCGGCTCCGCCCGTCCGCGAGTCTGTTTCTTTGCGCACCGCTCGTGTTGTCGTCGCACATCTACAAGATGGCAATGCATTGATCCAGATGTTCCGAGCCATCGTGAATAGCGAGCCGGCGGACTACGGTCATTTGGTCGGACAGACCTTTAAGGATGATTTCATCGAAAATGGTCCGAGCGATCGCGTCTATGAATCGCACGAATGGCGGAACGCCGATCGCTGACGCCGGGACATTGACGTTCGGACCGCGAGGCGCTTGTCGGCCATGAAGCGCCACTCGTCTTGCACGTCGCCATAATGCCCGCATGGCCGGTATCGTCAGCAAGCCGCCCTTCAACCAGCGCAACTAAGTGCTCTCGGGCGACCGTCTGAGCGAATGGGCGGAACTGCCCCTTCACGCAGACGAGCGACGAAGCGGCTGGTGACACAAAAATCGTTGAGCGGCTTGGTGGAGCCGCCATGTAGCGCGCGCTACGGGGAGAGGCTGCTAGTGGGCCAATGGACTGAGGGCCACCGTATAGAATGTGAGGCCTTCTCGCCCCTTCGTCGAGTCGGCTCTTGAATGCCACAACGACAGACACTACAGAGCTCCCAAGGAGAGACCAACCTAATCGCCAGGTCTCATTTTCGCCTGACGCGCAAGGTGTTGATCTCCGCACTTACATTGACTGTCATCGGTCCATGCATTTTTCTCGCTGTTGTTGGGTGGGAGGATTGGCAGGATCGCTTGCTCGCTGCGCGCGATACAACTGAGCGTTCCACGTACATTGCCGAGGAGCACGCGCAAAAGGTATTCGACATAGATAGTGCCTTGGCAGCGCGAGTCCTCGACACGCTGCAGGAGCACAGCCGCGTCGCTTTCGTTCGTGATGAGCGTAACCGAGGCTTCTACGAATACCTCAGGCGCCTAGTGAACGGCTATTCGCAGGTCGACGCGTTGTCAGTTTGGACGGCCGATGGGCGACTAGCTGCGACGAGTGTTGCCTATCCGACGCCCGATTTAAGCATTGTCGATCGCGCTGACTTCCGTGACGCAAGCGCAAACCCGACCAAGCTGTACGTATCTGGCCCGTTGAAGGGGCGAGTGACCGGCAATGCAACGTTTAACGTCATGAAGGGTGACGTCCGCGCGGACGGAATGTTCGCCGGCGTTGTGTCGATCTCCATGTCAGCGGCGTACTTTGAGAATTTCTATAGTCAGCTAGCGGATGACAACCCAATTACCTTCGGCTTAATCCGTGGCGACGGTGCGGTGCTTGCCTGGGCGCCCCGTGCGGCCGCTCGACCGGAACGGATCTCGAGAGACACTCCCTTCTACCGCATGCTTTCCAGTGGTCGCGATGCCGGCATGGTGAGGATGGTCTCGAGCGTTGACGGCGAGGAAAAGGTGCTGGCGTTCAGGCGCGTAGGAAACTACGACGCGTTTGTCACCTCGGGGATCGCGATCAGTTCGCTCCGGTCGTCGTGGTTCGTACAATTTCTGAGAGTGGCCTTGGCAACGGCCGTGCCGTCAGCGGCGCTGCTCTTCCTCTTGATTTTTTCACTGAGACGACTCGGACGTGAGGAACGACTGTGGCGGCTGGCGGAAGAGCAATCGGCCATGCGTTCGTCGGTCGAATCGGCCGCGAGGGAAAGCCAACGACTAGAGACGCTTGGCAACATGGTTGCCCTGGTGGCGCACGACTTCAATAACCTCCTTATGGCGATCCTAGGGTACGCCCATGCTGAGGCCCGGGCCAATCCCAAAGGCGGCAGCAGCGCAACGAAGGGAATTGTCGATACGGTGCAACGAGGGCAACGTCTCACCAGACGGCTACTGTCGGTCTCGCGCAAGCAACCAGTACGGCCGGAGACGGTCGATCTTGCTGACTCATCTAGCGCTATTGCGCTACTGCGCTCGGCAGTTGGAGAAGGAGTCGTGGTCGTACTCCAAGTCGAGCAGGGACTCTGGAACATACACGTCGACCGGGCGGAGTTCGAGCTAGCGCTTCTTAATATCGCAATCAACGCGCGCGATGCCATGGCAGGACGGGGCCGGCTGCTGCTCGAAATGACGAACGTCGGCCCATCGGGAAATGAGCTCGGCTCGCCGTTAGGAACCGAGTTCGTAAGGATTGCGTTGACCGACAACGGCAAGGGTATTGATCCTTCAACGGTGGAACGGGCGTTCGAGCCCTTCTTCTCGACCAAGCCGCCAGGGCAAGGTACCGGGCTGGGGCTGTCTCAGGTACAGGCGTTCTGTGAGTTGTCGGGGGGACATTGCAGTATCGCTGCCGCTGCTGGAGGCGGCACAGTCGTTAGCTTGTTTCTGCCTCGGGCTCGATGTCGCAGCACCCAAAAAGAAAGTCGTTCCGCCGACAGTCCGATGCCCGACAAGCCGTTCGAAAGCATCAACCTGCTCGTCGTTGAAGACGACGAAATGGTCGCCGACGCGCAAGCAGCGATGTTCTCGGCGCTTGGGTACGAAGTATCGCTTGCATCGACTGCGGATGAAGCGTACCGGCTGCTGCAGCCTCCGCATGACTTCGACGCGGTGATCTCGGATGTACAAATGCCTGGCCATATGACTGGGATTGATCTCGCCGAACATCTTCAGCAGAGCCAGCCCGAGTTGCCGCTGTTGATGCTGACCGGCTTCGTTGACCAGGCTGAACGTCTGCGCCAACTGGGCGTGACTGCGTTCCTTAAACCGGTAGTAGACATAGGCGCCCTCGACGAGTGGCTTCGACGAAGAGTCGACACAGCATTGCGACGGACGGACACTGCGATGAAAAACAACAGCAAACCACACGGACTGACCGGCCAGCGCTAGGCAGCCCATTCTTGGGTGGTTGCGTTCGAAAGTTCGGCCCGCAAGGGAGCCCACACCCAGTTTGATGGCTTCTAAGCCTCAACAGCGGCCAGTCGCGAAAGGTGGCTGTGAGCGTCGCTTAAGGGTCGATCTTGGTCAGCGGTGCCAAGTTCAGTGAAAATTTCGGCTCGACGTGGCCAAGTTGCCAAGGAGCGCGGTCATGTCAACGAGTCGATTTGCGACAAGGTGCTTTACTTCGCCTTCCTTCTGCCACACGCCGTACACGCCAAGCAAAGATGCGCCGAGCGCTTCCTTCCTGAACTTTTCGACCAATGACGGCCAAACGATCACATTGATCTGGCCGGTCTCGTCTTCTAGCGTGATGAATAACACTCCGTTTGCTGTGCCCGGACGCTGACGCACGGTGACGATCCCGCATGCCTTCGCAAGTCGCCCGTTCGGATAGGTGGCGAGCTTCGAGGCTGCGGAGATCTTCTTCTCGTTGAGACGTTCACGCAGCAAGGCAAGCGGGTGCCGATTCAATGTCAGGCCAGTCGAACGATAGTCGCTGACGATCTCCTGCGCCTCGTTTGGCGCGGCGAGCAGCGGCAGTTCCTCATCGCGCGCCGTTGCGCGCAACAAGTCTTTGTCGGGCACGGCCGCTACCGCCTGCCAAAGCGCTTCTCGCCGATTGCCAGAAAGCGCGGGAAGAGCGTTCGCGTCCGCAAGCAACTGCAGGTCACGACGATCGAGGCGTGCTCGGTTGGCAAGGTCGTTGACCGACTCGAAAGGACGTACTGCTCGCGCGGCCTCGATGCGAGCGGCTGATTCGTCCCGCATGCCGCGAATGAGCGACATGCCAAGCCGCACTGGCGCCATTGAACCATCGCCTTCAAGAAACGAATCCCAGTTGCTTATCGTGACGTCGATCGGCAGCACGCGGACCTTATGGCGCTTTGCGTCTTGCACAAGTTGTGAGGGCGAGTAGAAGCCCATCGGTTGGCTGTTGAGCATCGCGCAGAGAAACGCCGCCGGTTCATGGCACTTGAGCCAGCAGCTCGCATAGACGAGGAGAGCGAAACTCGCCGCGTGGCTTTCCGGAAAGCCGTATTCGCCGAAGCCTTGGATCTGCGCGAAGATCGATTCAGCGAACTCGCGGTCGTAACCACGATCGAGCATGCCGCTCACGATGCGGTCGTAATAGTGCTGCAGGCCGCCTTTTCGTTTCCACGCGGCCATTGCGCGACGAAGCTGGTCGGCCTCGCCGGCGGTGAAGCCTGCCGCGAGCATCGCGACCTGCATCACCTGCTCCTGAAAGATCGGCACGCCCAGCGTGCGAGCGAGCGCCGTTTCCATCTCGGGTGAGGGGAACGACACAGCTTCCAGTCCTTGCCGCCGACGCAAGTACGGATGCACCATGCCGCCTTGCACCGGGCCCGGCCGCACGATCGCGACCTCGATCACGAGGTCATAGAACTGGCGCGGCTGCAGGCGCGGCAACATGCTCATCTGAGCACGGGATTCGATTTGGAACACACCGACGGTATCAGCGCGGCAGATCATCTCGTATGTCTTCGCGTCTTCTGCCGGAATGTCCTGCAATTCAAATGGCTCGCCGCGCTGCTTGGAAATCAGGTCCAGCGTGCGCCGGATTGCTGACAGCATGCCGAGTGCGAGCACGTCGATCTTCAGAAGCCCAAGCGCCTCGAGGTCATCCTTATCCCACTGAATCACGCTGCGATCGACCATCGCGGCGTTTTCGATGGGAACGAGCCGCGAGAGCTTGCCGCGCGCAATGACGAAGCCGCCCGTGTGCTGCGACAGGTGACGCGGAAAGTTCAGCAGTTGCGACGCGAGGCTCGCCCACTGCTGGATGATCGGCGTCGACGTGTCGAGGCCGGATTCAACGAAACGATTGAGCAGGTCAGCGCTGGAATCAAACCAGTGGTGCGACTTGGCTACCTTGTCGACGATGATCGGATCGACGCCCAGCGCTTTTCCGGAATCCCGCAATGCAGACTTCGGACGGTAGGTCGTGACGGCGGCCGCGAGCGCCGCGCGGGTGCGCGTGTACTTGCGATAGATGTACTGGATCACTTCTTCGCGCCTCTGGTGCTCGAAGTCCACGTCGATGTCGGGCGGCTCGCCGCGCTCCTTCGAAATGAAGCGCTCGAACAGCATGGAGCTGCGTGCGGGGTCGACTTCCGTGACGCCCAGGCAGTAGCAGACCGCAGAGTTCGCCGCTGACCCGCGTCCCTGACACAGAATTCCCTCGTTGCGTGCGAAGCGCACAAGGTCGTACACGGTCAGAAAGTACGGCTCGTACCGAAGCTCGGCGATGAGCGCGAGTTCGTGCTCGATCTGCGTCTGCACCTTGTGCGGGATACCCTGTGGAAAGCGTCGATGCCCGCCGATGTACGTTTCCTGTCGCAGGTAGGCGGTCGGCGTCGTGCCTTCTGGGATCAGTTCGTCCGGATACTCGTACCGCAGTTCATCCAACGAAAACGTGCAGCGATTGGCGATCGTCAACGTCTCGGCCAGCGCCCGCTCGGGGTAGAGATTCGCGAGCCGCAGGCGGGCGCGCAAGTGCTGCTCGGCGTTCTGCGCGAGCTCAAACCCGCATTCGGCAATCGACCGGTTCAAGCGCACGGCTGTCAACGTATCGTGCAGCGGCTTGCGCGACCGCACGTGCATGGTGACCTTGCCGGTCGCGACGACCGGAACGCTATGTTGATCTGCGACGTACTCGACGATGCCGCGGTGAATATCGTCCATCGCGCGGGCGTGGAGCGTCAGCGCCGCCCAGCAGCGGCCCTCAAACGTCCGCGCTAGCCATTCCATCTGCGCATCGAGTCGTTCCTCCTTCGCCGGATACTCGGGCGAGAGGATCACGAGACAGTCCGGCAGACCCTTCAGGTGTTCATACGGCGCTTCCGGCCGCGCGAGATCGTTGGGGGTTAGGAGGTAGGTGCCCTTCGACGTGCGCGTGCGTGCAAGCGTGATCAGTTCCGACAGATTCCCATAGCCATTGCGGTTCAAGGCCAGCGCCGTGAAGGCGAGGGCAGGCCTGCCGTCGGCATTCGTCAACTGGAAATGCGCGCCGACGATGAGCCGGATATTTGCTTCCTTCGCGGCAACGTGCGCGCGCACGATGCCCGCGAGCGAGCATTCGTCAGTGATGGCGATCGCAAGATAGCCGAGCTGCTCGGCGCGCAGAATCAGTTCTTCCGAATGCGAGGCGCCGCGCAGAAACGTGAAGTTGGAGAAGCACTGCAACTCGGCGTAGCCGGGCAGCATGGAGGTGTACACGTCCATCGCTTCACCCGAAGAGGCCGTGCAGAAACCATCGAGGATCTTCTTCGGCGCGGCTGCCGACGCGCTCCCGGTAGATCCAGTAGCAGGTGTGATCGTCGGCTTCCGCGACAAAGTAATCACGCGTGACGAGCTCGCCACCCCACCATCCCGCTTCGACGCGCTCACCGGGCGATACCGTTCGCAACGGACTACCGTAGAACGGGCGGTGCTGGCGCGTCATTAACTGAATCGGCGTCTCAAGCAACCACGAGGGGCGCGGCTGATCGCCGGGCAGGGCACAGCCTTTGACGTCGCTCGTCACCGGAACCCAGTTCGAGACGATCTCGGGCCGATGGTCGGCCACTGGTGCGGCGCACAAGACGTTCTCATGTCCAAGACGCGCGACGAGCAGCTCCATCAACCGGTTATGATCGGCGGCGCTGCCGCCTGGCTCGGGGAACAGCGTGTCGGACGGCGGCTCGGCGGCTTCGACGTCGTTGACTTCGAGACGCACGGCGATGACCGCGGCCGCCAACTCGACGCGTCCGAGTCGTTCTTTGAGCAAGCGCGTCAGGTGTTCCTCGTGCCAAGTTGGTTCCGCGAGCGCCACCTCAATCGTCGTTGGCGGCAACGCCGCGCGCCCGCGCTCATGTTCTAGTTCGATCGAGAAGCGCGTCAGCGCCAGTTGCTTGCTGGCGAGCCAACCGGTCAATTGCACGATAAGCCGCCGAGCGACAAAAAGGACGGCTTCCGCATGCTCGACGCGATCGGGCAATTCGATACGTGCGTTGAAGGACGGCGGCGTCTGGACCCATTCGTAGAGTTCGGGTGCATCCCCAACGGCGCGATCGAGCGTATCCAGTAGCGCCGTGCCGCAGCGCTTTTTCAGACCGGCGCGCGGCAAGCGCCGCAGGTCCGCGACGCTCGTGCATCCGAGGCCGTCGAACCAGTCTGCGTAGCGTCGCGCTTCCAACACCAGCAGGGCGGGCAAGCGCGGCAATTGACGCATCAGCGAGCGAATGGAAAGTCGGCGGCCGCCGCGGTAGCGGGCCATGAGCCATGCGCTCTGGCCGGTGGGCGCGACGCTCATCCGCACCGTGAAGCCGAAGGCGGCGAGCGAGTCGCGGATTGCTCGTCTGAGCGCGCGAACGCCACCGAATAACCGCAAGCTCGCCGACACGTCGACCATGACCGTCTGCTCCTCAGCGATCGACACTTGCGGACTGAACTGCATGAGGGCGGTGGCCACGTCCGCGACGGCCTGCTGCTCCTTCAGTTCGTCTTTGTCGTGAATGCGCGCATCGGGCGCGAGCGTGAGAACGCCGCCTTTGCGCATGCCTACGCGAACGCCTGCCTCGTGCGCTGCCTGATCGAGCGCGACGACACGCTCGTGATCGAGCACGACCAGGCCGGAAGTCGTCTCACTCGTGGACGACCAGCTCGGCTGGAAGACTTCTCGGCTGAGGTGCGGCAGATACACGCCGATCCACACTTGCATGGCGATTCAACAGGATAGGCGAATGGGTCAGTCCAACGACAAGCGGCTCGTCACGCGCTGGCCCTCGGCGCTTGACGAATTCCAATGAAACGCTGTCGCGCGCAGGGCGCACAGCAATGCGAAGCGGGGCAGGCGAGGTGTCGCTCGCGGCAGCCAACGGCCGGACCATGAAGAACAGCGACTCGCTCGTTTGGGCGGCAAGGTGCAGGCGGCGTAGGGCTTCGGGCCGGACGTGCATTTGCCAGAAGAGCAACGCGCCGAACGTACCCGCGCGAAGGATCTGCTCGCCCGCCCAAAGTGCATCGGCGGTCTTCTGGGCGCGCACGACGTTGATAGACGTCTCAGGCAGGTCCCAGTACGCCGCTGCTTCGGGTTGAAAGCGATGAGGCGGCTGCAGGAAAGCAATGCGCCGTTGGGCGACAGCCTTCAGCGCCGGCAGCAGCAATCGCATCTCACCTACACCCGGCTGCTGCACCAGCAGGTCGGTCAGTGCGCCCTTGGGCCAACCGCCACCTGGGAGTTCTGCCGCGAGCGTCTCAGATCCACACGGCACGACGTTCACGCGAGCAGAGGCCAGCTGCGAGCCTCGCCACAAACTTGGATGAATATCTACGAGGGCTATCGCTCCCATGTCGAACCCCGCACTGTATATTTGTACAGTAGTCTACAGGAAGGAGCGGCGTTTGGTAGCCGGGGAGCGGAGTAACGCTTTTCAACGCGAGTAACCGTGTCGCAGGAAAACGTCAGTCTAAATTGCCGAATCGGTAGGACTTACTTTATCCGACGATCGGTTTTCCCGCCGCGAGGAAGGTGGTAGCCGCTCGTCCAATTGCCAATGTTGGAACAAAATTCGAGATGGCGGCCGCGGCCAAGAACTTATCGTAGCAAAGCGCCCATTCGGCAAAACGAATTTCACCCTCCGCTAACGATTGCGAAAAGGCGGCCTGTCTCTCGCAAACGTTTACCCTGTGTAACTAATTGTTGCAAAGTGCCATTTGTAATCAGACAATTCGTTCGCCCTTCGTTGTTAGCGCGACGAGCAAGGTCGAAATTACTCACTGGTCCGCCGCTATGAACACCACCTCTGATCTCAACGCTATCCGCGAACTGAACATGTCTTACCTCATGCTCGCCCGACGCGTTCTGGCATCCGATCGGGAAGCGGCCCAGTCGCATCTGGGTCTCTCGATGGACATGGCGGACTTGCTGCTGAAGCTCTCGCCGGAACAGACGCAGAAGCTTGCATCGTCGTCGCAAGTGCTGTGCTTCTTCCGCATGAGCACGGATGCGATGCTCGCGGGCCTCGCGGCTCGCAGCAACGAAGCGACGGCGTCGGCCGTCGCTAACGACATCCTTCTGGCGGCCTGAAGATGACCACGACCACGCCTTCGAAGAGCCTCGCTGAGGAAGCTGCACAGGTCATGCGTGCCATCGCGCTGATAAAGCTCGGCGCGCGCATGCAAGTGCTGGAATCGGAAATCCCGACTATCTCGCGTGAACGCCTCATCCGCCTGTATCGCGAAGTGAAGGGTGCATCGCCGCCCAAGGGCATGCTGCCGTTTTCGGAGGACTGGTATCTGACGTGGGCGCCGAACATCCATACGTCGATGTTCGCGAACGTCTACGCCTTTCTCGAAGCGAACAGCAAGGGCTTGGACCGCGTGGATCTACTGACTCGCGCGTACTCGCTCTATGCAGAGCACTTCGACATGATCGGCGAGGCGTTGCAGATGGACCTGACGCGCGCGTGGACCTTCATCCGTTTCAAGGACGCCGGCATCCTGCGTCTCGCGGGCTGCACGCGTTGCCGCGGCAAGTTCGTCGCGCACGCGCATGAGCCGTCGCACACGATCGTCTGCGGCATTTGCCAGCCGCCGTCGCGCGCGGGCAAGACGAAGGCGGCCGCGAAAGCCGCGCTCGAGCGCGACGCCGCGTTGCAAGCAAGAGCGGCCTGACCGCCTATCCTCGCGCGGCCTTCGGCACGTTGAAGAGCCGCAGCAGTTCGTCCCGCACATCCGAGATGTCGAGCACATGCTGCGCGCGCGTGAGCGCGACATACAGCAGCCGCATCTCGTCCTCGTCTAACGTCAGCCGACCGTCAACCATCTTGGAGCGGAAGTCGTTGACGATCCGCACGCGCTTCCATTCCAGACCCTTTGCCCGATAAATGGTCGAGATGACGTAGTCAGCTTGGCCTTCGGGCGTATGACGTTGAGCGAGCGCGCGCAAGTAATCGGTGCCCCGATCGTCGACGATCTCAACGACTGGCAGCAAATCGCGGCCGACAGCGCTGCGCGCGAAGGCCTGCGCTTCTCGCCAGTTTTTGAACAACGATAGAGCGGTAGGCCGGAATGCCCGCCTTCCGTTGAGCAACTGGTCGGCGCCGTCCGCAAACGCAATGATCTCGCTCGGGTTCATGCGAAGCGCCGGACGATGCCCCATCTCAATGCCGGCCGCAAACTGCCAGATGGCCGTCGCGTTCTTGCGGCAAAGCACCGCGTCTACGGGCGGCTGCACGGACGGATCTTCGACCATGATGGAACCGATGGTCGGCTGGCCGCGGATCGGGATGGATTCCCCAAGCAAGGCGAGCACGCAACTCGCGAGTCCGGCAAAAGTCGGCCCGAAGCGGAATGACTCAGTCAGCGGCCGCTCTGGGGCGTCGATCTGCGCCATCGCGTTGACAGCGCCGCGCCACTCATAAATTTGCTGATATGGGTCGCCGACGTAGATCGTCTGCGCGTGCCGTTGCCGTGCAAGAACGGACAGCATGATGCCGTCGCTGTCCTGCGCCTCGTCGAACAAAACGAAGTCGGCGTTGATACGCGGATTCGATTGCGCCCACACCTTTAAGTAGACGTCCGGCTGTATCGCCTTCGGGCCGCGCGGGTTGGTTGATGCTTTCCGCCCATAGCCGCCTGATGCTGGGCGCGAGCTGCTCGCGCAGCCAGTCAGCCGCGTCGTCGCGGATCTTTTCATCGACCGGTATGTGAAAGGGCTGAGGCGTATCGTCGGCGGATCGACAAAAGCGGCCGAGACCGTCGGCGATCACATCCGGCCAATCTCGAACGGCGCGACCTCCGCATTCTTTCCGGTGATGGTCGGCACTTCGATTGGCCCGAAGCCATATCGGGCAGCTAGTGTTGAACGCAAGATAGCTGCCGCGCTGGCCAGTGAACTGTTGCGCGACGAGCCGAAGGGTCGAAGTCTTACCTGCGCCCGCATACGCTTTGACCTTCAGATCGCCGCGGCCCTTTGCCGCTTCGACAACGGCTTCTTGTTCCGCCGTTGGTTTGTACGCCTTGGCCACCGATCGCTCTTCCAACGAAAAGAAGCAGTGTGCCGCAAGTTCGACCGACGGGTGCCGTTGCGGCCGCCGCGCGCGCGGCTGTTACTTGCGCGGGTCGGCGGTGAAGCGAGGTGGAAAGATGATGTGACCGAACTCGTCGCGCTCGACGGGCAGGTCCGGGCTGTCCAGCATCTTCTCCACGTCCTGAACCTCAGGCAACGGGGGCCACGGCCACGCTTTTGCCGCCCATGACGGAATCTCGGCCCGACGAACGAAGCCGAACTCTTCCGGCTCATCCCATATTGAGTCGAAGGTCTCGTCGACGATCTGCTGCATGTAGGCGACGTGCTCTAGGCGCGTCGACCACTATGCGCCGCGAACGCGGTCTTCGCCGGCGATTACGGTGTGCGACTCCAGATCGAGCACGAACCGGTGCTTCATGTAGGGCTCGCTACTCCACAGCGATTCCCATTCTCCGACCGCGTATCGTTGCATGCGTTGCATCGACGCTCCTAGTCCCAACCTCAATCGTGGCGCTCTTTCGCACGTAGAGCCAATCCGAGGATATCGGGTAAGCCGAATGACGCCATCTTTCGCTTTGCCGCAATGAACTGGTCAACGAGCGTCGGCTTCGCCCTGAGCATGACTATCGCTTTCAGTTCGTCGTAGTCGAAGAGATGCATCATCAAGGGCCGATTCGCGACCAATGCGCTGATCTCGCGACAGCGAACTGCCTCCCGAGTGCTCGCCAATCCGTACTTCTGCCGCACCCGCTCGTGGACGTCGCGACGTGCCTGGATGCGGTCTTCTTTCGTCTTGTACTGCTCGAATACGTCGAACTCGATGTCCAAAAGCGCGAGGCTTATCTCGTTTCCTGCTTCTATAAATTTCGGTGGCACAGCAGATCCCTTCTCCCTAAAACTGTTGGTCAACGGTAGATGACGTCATAGCGGCCGCGCCGCGAAATTCTTAAGGGTTTGCCGAAAAGCCCTTATCTGGACCGTCGTTCCAGAACCTTCAGCAGCCACGCGTCGACGGGGCGCGCGCTTGCTAGGTCCACGAAGATGGGCAGACTGCCGCCGACGATGTCGCGTGACTCTACGGAGACAACGGGGGGCTTCCATGATTCGGCAGACGGCCGAGTGGTCGGCAGGTCAGCCGCATTAAAGTCGAGCGAGTATTCCGTGAAACTCCGGTCGGTTTCGACCACGACACGCGTGCGGTCCACGCGAATGCCCCGAAGATCCTGGCCGACAATGCGGCCGATGACGACGTCGAGTTCTTGCTCTCGCGCGAGGCGAACGGTTCCTGCGTGGTGCTTACGATGCAGGTGGATCACAACAGCCGCTGTGGGTTTTTCTTCAAGTAGAACCAAGCGGTAAGTCGCGACGCGAGGCTCGCGTTTCTCATTCGCGTAGACGATGTCCCTGAATTGCCCTAGATACGCCATGCTCCCTCCGTTAGCTGCCGCGACACCATCGTCACGACTCACTACCGAGCCTACGGAACGGCCAGTGAAGTCAAGGGAAGCCGGCAAACCGATGAGCGTGCGACTTGGGCGTCCATAATGCTGTCGAGCAGCCATATGCCGCCGCTAATTTGACCGACAAAAAATGGACAGCAAACCGCCTAAGCCAGTAGTCAAGCGTGATCCCGAAGGGACTCGTCGCCGCATTCTCGAAGCGGCAAAAAGCCAGTTCGCCAAGTTCGGACTAGCCGGCGCGCGGACCGACGCAATCTCCGAAGTCGCGCGCTCCAACGAACGAATGCTCTACTACTACTTCGGCAGTAAGGAACTGCTGTATGTCGCTGTGCTGGAGGCCATGTACGCCGACTACGCGAAGAAGGAGAGCGAGCTGGACCTGAGCAGCCTGCAGCCTCGCGAGGCGATGGCAGCGCTCGCTACCTCCATCTGGGCGCATCTATGGGACAACCCCGAATGGATCGGGCTGATCAACAACGAGAACCTGCATCAGGGCCGGTACTTGAAGACTTCACAAAAACTCAGCGAGACGATCTCGCCAGTGGTTGAAGTCGTCAGGTCGATTCTTGCGCGCGGAGCCGATGCAGGACAGTTTCGTAGCGGAATCGATCCGCTGGATTTTTATGTCACGCTAGTTGGGATGGGCTACTACATCGCTTCCAATCGCTTCACTATCAGCGCGTTCACGGGCCGCGAGTATGCGCGCCAGTCTGATCGGGCGAAAATCTGCGAATTGCATTTGGAGATACTGGACGCCTATCTGCGTTCTACAACGTAGCCGCAGGACGCAGATTTGTACGAATCGGCACGGCTGCTGTCGACCCTTCTCTGTCGTTAGAGCGCCCGCAGTCGACATGACTGCTTCAGGAGTGGAACAGCCGTTTACACGGTAAAGCTTGACTCGCCCTTCACGGTTCTGCCCCAGCTGGGACGCCCGGCGGCGACAGTAGTGATGCGTGCCGCGTGATTTACGGTGGGAGGCCTTACGGAGCACTTCGGGAACGTCCCACGGCACGCGACTATTCGCTTGCTCACGGATAACGGTTCGATCACGCAGACGAGAAAAGATGTCTCCCCGGAACCTAGCCATCTCCTTAATCGCGGCACGATAGCCGAGTACTGGAACAAATTCAGGCACGCGATTCCTGGATGAACGATCGCCTGGAAGCTACTGCCATGAAGTAGCGACGACGCCCCCGCGTGGTCGTGTCATCGATTCACTGAATCCGTCGATCAAGGTGTCCCTAGACTGAGCGCGGAGCACGTCGAGCGACTCCCGAGCGCGGGACACGATTTGCTGTTCCCGTCCCATGGCGTCAACGATCGCGGCAGGCATGTCGATGTGAAACGACTCGTACCGCCTGGAATCGGCTATGAAGGCTGCCTGGCTTCGAGCAGTGAGACTGCATGTCGACAGAGTCTGACGGGCGCCTCCGCGAAGACTAAGCAGCCAATAAGGCAGCGCATCGCGACAAGAACACATTTTCCTTGACAAGTTGGAACGATCATTCCAGTATTCATGTACCGATCGTTCCAACTTGAAGGAGTCCGTCGTGTCCCAGTCTTCCAGGCGCAATTTGTCGCCTCGCATCGCCATCGCCGGCGCTACCGGCCGAGTCGGGGCTGCTCTCATTGCGGGTCTCGCCAGTGAGCCTGTCGACCTCATTGCGCTTAGCCGCAAGCCGGATCCGTCGCGTTTCCCGGCTCACGTCGGCCAGGCGCCGGTCGATTTTGACGCGCCCGTCACGCTTGCAGCCGCGATGCAGGGTGTGGATCGCTTGTTCCTTGCGCAGGGCACGTCGCCGCGCCAGGTGGAGAACGAGATTGCGTTGATCGACGCCGCCGTCGGCGCGGGCGTCAGGCATATCGTGAAACTGTCGGCAGCCAGTCTGCCCGCGAAGCTGCACCCGTTCGACTGGCACGCGCGCATCGAGGCGCATCTGATTTCGCGCGATATTGGTCATACGATGCTGCGGCCAACAACCTTTTTCGACACGCTGACAAGAGCCGGAAAGCCTGTTCGGGAAGGAACCTGGGGTGGCGCAGCGGGGTATGGCATCGTCAATCTTATCGACACGCGCGATGTCGCTGATGCCGCGAAAGCGGTGTTGCTCGATCCAGCGAGCGAAACCTGGCAGCGCGCCTTTCATCTGACGGGGCCGCGCGCCTGGACCATGGACGACGTCGCTGCACAACTCACGCGGCTTCTCGGCAGGCCTGTTGCCTACCAGCAGCGCACTCCGGCCGAGGAGCGCGAGCGTCTTCTGGCATCGGGCGTGAGCGGATTTGTGGTGGATGTACTGACCGGGCTCGACCGCACGGTGCGCGAATCGTCGCTCCAAGAGCAGACTGCTACTGTCCAGTTGCTGACCGGTCATGCGCCAAGGGGCTTGCCGCAATGGCTTGAAGAAAATCTGTCTCTGTTCAGGGGTACGGCGCACTAATCGGCCTGCGACGCGACGCCGGGCGGCCATGCCGACATAGCTAGGTCGACCATGGCGGACAGCGCGGCAGGCGTTGCGCCGGCTTGCGGCAGATTCATGACGGCATGGAGAACACCGAGGTAATGCCAGGCAAGAGCCTCGCGGTCCACGTCGGACGACAACTTCCCACGCGCCACTCCTTCGTCGATGATCTCTGCCAGCACTGCCCGCTGGCGTCCGACACTGGACGTGACCGCCGATTGCGACGCCTTCGGCAGGTTTGCCTTCTCAACGCAACTGCGAGCCAGCATGCAACCATCGGGAGCCGCGGCTCGCCTGTGTAAAAAATCGCGCAGCAACGCCTCCATACGCTCGCGCGGCGTTGCACCGCCGACCGCGTTCATCCGGCGGATCACTCGATCCGTGTAGTGGTCGAGCGCTTCGCGGAACAAGCCGTCCTTGTCTTCGAAACGTTGGTAGATGCTGGACCGCGACAGCCCGGTCGCCGCTGTGAGGTCGTTGATCGACGCAGCGGCGTAGCCGTTACGCCAGAATACTTTCATTGCAGCTTCGAGTGCAGCGGTCTCGTCGTATTGGGGTTTGCCACTCATGGAAGAAATCTCGCTCGTCGGCCGGTCTGTTTGATCGACACACGTACCAGCAAGGACTGGAACGTCCGTTCCATGATACGACGAAGCGCCGGGCTTTTGGGAACGGCTTCGAGCGACGAGCTGAATTTTGGCAGACCCGTGCAGCGGTTAAGCCAACAACGCCGCGCCAGCCGCGCGGCCAGACCTGTCAACTTTTACATCCCGGATCTGCAAGGCCCTTGCACACCAACTAGAGACGAACAGATGCATCTTTACTAGCAGCCGAAGCATTGAAATATCTCCGTTCGCGTAAAGACATTGCGCGGGCCTTGTCCGACGCGCGCCGTCAGACGCCGCAATGAGCTTAAGCCCTGGCAGCGACCGGAAGTCGGAATGGCGCACCGAGACGGTTAAAAGCGTTCATCGCGGCAATCGTTATCGTGAGATCCACGAGATCCTTCGGCGCGAATGCCGCTGAGGCCGCTGCATAGGCTTCATCCGAAGCGTGCGTTTCGCTGACGCGCGTCACCTCTTCGGCCCAGGCGAGAGCTGCGCGCTCCTGACCGGAGAACAGGTGCGAAACCTCGTCCCACACCGGTACCAAGGTGATCTTGTCGACTGACATCGTCTTTCCGAGATCACGACTGTGCTTGTCGATGCAATGAGCGCATCCATTGATCTGGGAAACACGGAGGAACACAAGATGAATAAGCTCCTCGGGCAGGTTGGTGCTTTTCGTCACATAGTGATGAACGCCCATAAGCGCCTTTGCGCCGTCCGGGGCGATCTCGTGCCAGTTCAAGCGGGTCATCTTCGTCCTTTACCTTTCGTCCGTTGAAAAATGTCTCCTGCCCTTTACAGGCGCAGGTCGGTTACTTCACCTTTGCGCACGGCTCGTGACGCTACACCGGCGATGCTCAGCGGAGTCTTTCTGCCGACGAAGCCGTCCGAAAGCGCCGCATGGTCGCGCACGTTCCACATCAAGCCGTGAATGTCAGGGACGCATCAGACCGTTGCCGTATCCGTCAAGCGCATACGGTCCAGCCAGTCGCCGAGACTCATGCGGCCCTGCCGCATCCGGCCGGTCGGCACGAGCGAATTTTCGGCCATTGAGCCGCCGAAGTAGGTTGCCTTGTCGTCGGCGACCACCCTGCGTGCGTCACGCGTGGCGCGCAGATAGGTGCCGATGAACGCATGCATCGCGCCGCGCTCGGGACCGGCGATATCCACGATGCCGTCGAGCGGCAAGCCCAGGGCGATCTCGACGAGGATGGCCGCGACATCATCGGCGGCGATGGGCTGGAACTGATGCGGTGGAAGACGCACAGTGCCGTCGGCGGTGCTCAGATCGGCGATGGTGCCGAGAAACTCCATGAACTGCGTGGCACGCACGATCGAATAAGGCACGAGCGATGCCGCAATCAGCCGTTCCTGCACGCACTTCGCCGCGAAGTATGCATTGCCGTCCATTCGATTCACGCCGACGATCGACAGCGCCACATGGTGCTGCACGCCCGCTTCGCGCTCGGTTTCAAGGAGATTGCGCGTCGCATCGCGGAAGAAACACATAACGGCATCGCCTTCGTACGTCGGCGGATTGGTCACGTCGATCACGACATGCGCGCCGCGCAGTGCGTCGTACAGGCCCGCGCCGGTGATCGCGTTTACGCCCGTGCTCGGCGATGCGGCGACCGCCTCATGCCCCTTCTTGCGCAACAAGGCCACAGCCTTCGCACCGATCAGCCCGGTCCCTCCGATGACGACGATCTTCATGACACACCTCGTTCAATTGGTGAAAGTGAAGTCATTGTGTGAGAATCATGACTTGGTTAGAAGGGACAAGAATCGTCGATCTGACTAGTCCAAGGATCACGCATGCGGAACCCGCAACACGCACTGAAGATCGATATCGACCGGCGCCAGACACTGCCGATCTATCTACAGATCTGCGAGCGCTTCAAGGCCGCGATCAGGGCGAAACACCTCAAGCCCGGCGACCGCGTTCCCGCGCTGCGCGCGCTTGCCACGCAGCTCAACACGGCGCGCGGCACGGTGGAAACGGCATACGACATACTCGTCGACGAGGGCTATCTCCAGATGCGTGGCGCTGCGGGCACTTTTGTGTCGTCGTCGCTGCCGGCATCGGTTCTGAACTTGGCAGCGCCTCGGGTACGAGAATGCGCAGATGTGCCGCGCGCAAAACCGGCACCGGCAATAGGACTCGGCCATGAAGCCCGTCCGCTGCGTCCCGGATTGCCCGCGCTGGATGCTTTTCCGCGCAAAGTGTGGAGCCGCATCATCGCGCATCGGGCGCGCAGCGTAGATTTAGCCTCGCTCACTTATCCCGACCCTGCCGGCTTCGGGCCGCTTCGCGAACGCGTTGCGACTTATCTGGGCCTGTCGCGTGGTGTCGAGTGCGCGCCAGAACAGGTGTTCGTGACGAGCGGCTATCGCGCGTCGCTTGAACTCATTCTGCGCAGTCTCGCGAAACCGAACGACAGCGCCTGGTTCGAAGAGCCGGGCTACTTTCTTGCGCGCGACTTTCTCAATCAGGCGGGGCTGAAGCTCGCGCCGGTGCCGGTAGATCACGACGGAATCGACGTCGATGCCGGGCAGGCGCACGCGCCGCACGCGCGCTTCGCCATCGTGACGCCGTCGCATCAAAGTCCGCTCGGCGCGACGCTTTCGCTGGCGCGGCGCATGAAGCTGCTCGACTGGGCGGCACGCACGGGAAGCTGGATCGTCGAGGACGACTATGACAGTGAGTTTCGTTACGCCGGGCGGCCGCTGCCCGCGCTGAAGAGCCTCGATGTCGACGACCGCGTAATCTACTGCGGCACCTTCAGCAAGGTTTTGTTTCCCGGGCTGCGGCTCTCATATGTGGTCGTTCCCGAGCGGGCCATTGCACGCTTCGAGCAACTCACGACGAGCATGAACGCCGGACCGCCTTACCTGTTGCAGGCGGCAGTCGCGGACTTCATCGCACAAGGGCATTTTGCGCGGCATCTGAAGCGCATGCGCTCGCTCTACGCGGAGCGCCGCGAGATCTGCGCCCGGGCATTGGAAAAAGCGTTCGGGGAGAAGGTACGCATCGAGCGGCCGTCGGGCGGCATGCATCTCGTGATGCTGTTCAACAACGTCAGCGGCGTCCCCGTCGACGATCTCGCCATCGCCGCGCGTGCGCAGGAAGCTGGGCTGGCGGTGAGCGCGCTGTCGTCGTGGCATATCGGCGCGCGCACGAAGCGCACTTTGCGCGGCCTGGTGCTCGGTTTCGCAAACGTAGCGGGCGGAGCCGAAGCGACGCGGCTCGTGGGCCAGTTGCGGCGCGCGTATGACGGCTAGAGCTTCACGGTGGCGTTCTGAGCGTTAAAGAGATCGTGTTGCGCGAGCGTTTCGCGCGCCGCCTTCAGTGCTTCGGTCACGGCTGCTTCGCCGCGCACGAGACCTTGCAGAAGCAGAAAATGCACATCCGTTACGCCGATGCAACCGAGCGCATAACGCAGATACGGCGAGAGGAAATCACGCTGTAACGCGTGTTCGCCGCTGTGATGACCACCCGAGCCGACGATGACAAAGGCCGGCCGATCGCGCAACAGTCCTACCTTTCCTTCCGGCGTGCTGGCGAAAGTGCGATGAATGCGCAACACGTAGTCGATCCACAGCTTGAGCGCGGCGGGCACCGTGAAGTTGTGCATCGGCGTGTTGATGATGAGCACGTCCGTCGTTTCGATCTCGCGAATCAGTTGTTCGGAAAGTTTGAAATGGCGCTCATCCGGCTCGCGTGACGTGATGGCGCGCGCGTAGTCGCTGGTGAGAGGCGGCAAAGGATATGCGGCAAGGTCCCGGCTAACCATGTTGCTTTGCGCGCGTGCGCCGAGCTTCCTGATCATGTCGAGCGCAAGCTGATAGCCGTGGCTGGCTTCGCGATGCGGGATGGCATTAATGAACAGCACCTTCATTGCGCGGCCTCCTTGTGGATTGTCTGAAGCGACTCGACGAAATGCATGCCTTTTGCAAGCAGGCCGTTGCGGAAGTAGAAGCGCTGCGCGAACGGCATGTGCAGGCCGGTATCGAATACGAGATGCGCGCAATCAGAACGATGCGCGATGTCGCGGACCTGGTCGAGCAGCCCCGCACCGATGCCGCTGCGTTGCTGCCGCGCGGTAACAATGAGGTCGTCAACATAGAGGAAACGAACGTACAGCGTGTTCATCTGCAGACGATAGCCGGCGAGGCCGAGGATGGCGCCTGATGGGTCGCAAGCGGCCAACAGGCGATAGTGTTCTTCACCGTTGCGAGGTCAGAGAGAATTACCTGTTCGCATCCCTCGTCCGAGCGGTGGACGGGGCATCCAGGGTGCACCGATGGCGACGGCGTACCAAACTGCACGATGGTGTGTGAAGCGCGAAGATCTGGTTCGAGAAACGCCTAACTTCAAATTTCGTTTACGGCGGTTTTCTCGCGCTCAACCATCCCAGGGCGGATCGTTGCTGAACGCTTCGGCAAGGTAATCGACGAACCGGTGCACTTTGAACGGTATCCGGCGAGCGCTCGGATAGACCGCCTGCACTACCAGCTCGGTGGCGCGGTATGCCGGCAGCAGTGCGACGAGTTCTCCATTTCGCAGATGCTTCCCAAAGACGAATGTCGGGCCGTACGCAATACCGGCGCCGGCGAGCGCGGCCGACAGCAGCATCTGCATGTTGTTGGCCGACACCCGCACGGGTCCTTCGATAACATGTGCACGGCCTTTCGCATCGACCAACGTCCAGTCCCCGCCGGATACCGCTTCGCTGAACGCGAGTCTCGGCGCCTGAAGCAGATCGCGCGGCTTTCGCGGTGTTCCATGCCGCTCGAGGTACGCCCGCGATGCGCATATGACCATCCGGCAAGAAGCAATCCGGCGTGTTACCAGCGCCGGGTCCTCCAGCCGCCCGATCCGGATAGCGATGTCGATGCCCGCGTCGAGCAGATCGACATAACGATCTCCGAGCACGACCTCGACATTCACCTGCGGATGGTCTTCGACGTAGCGCGCAACGACTTGTCCAAGATGCATCGCACCGAAGGTAACGGGCGCTGCGACACGCAGGACGCCCCGGGCCGTGCGGTGTGAATCGCTGGCCTCGCGGTTGGCTTCGTCGTATGTCTCGAGAATCTGCTTGCAGCGCTCGAAATAAGCCTGGCCCGTGTCCGTCAGGCTAAGGCGCCGCGTCGTGCGCTGCAGCAGTCGCGCATTCAGCCGTGCCTCGATCTCACTTACATGCTTGCCCGCCATCGCAGGCGAAAGCCCGAAACGCCGCGCGGCCGCCGCGAAACTGCCTTCTTCCACGGCCGCAACGAACACAGCAAGACTCGTCAGTCGATCCATATGGCACCTGATTCGATAGCAGTATTATCGACTGTCGCCAACATTTGAGCAATTATCAAATCACTTGAACGGCTCTACGATGGTCCTTCCAACCAACGAGGAGCACGAAATGGACATCGAAACGAACGGTACACGGATCCATGTCACGCAGCGAGGCAGCGGGGAGCTTGCGCTCGTTTTCCTGCACTACTACGGCGGATCGTCGCGCACATGGAACAAGGTGGTGCAGGCGCTGCCGGAGCGATACCGCATCGTGGCCACGGACCATCGCGGCTGGGGCAGCTCCGATGCACCCGCGCATGGCTACGGTATTGAGGATCTGGCGAACGACGCCGAGGGCGTGATCGAGGCGCTGGGTTTGAAGCGCTTCGTGCTTGTCGGTCATTCGATGGGCGGCAAGGTCGCGCAACTCATTGCTTCGCGGCGGCCGGAGGGACTTGAGGGTCTGGTGCTGGTCGCGCCGTCGCCGCCCTCGCCCTTGCTTCTCTCCGAGGAGGAACGCGCGACATTGTCGGGCGCTTACCAGTCACGCGAGTCGGTCGAATTCGTGATCGACAACGTCCTCACCGCGAGACCACTCGATGCCGCGTGCCGCGAACAGGTCATCCAGGACAGTCTCAAGGCCGCACCGCAAGCGAAGGCTGCGTGGCCGGAGATCGCGATGCGCGAAGATATCTCCGCAGCGGTGGCGTCCATCGTCGTGCCGACCATCGTCATCTCAGGAGAGCGGGATCAGGTTGACCGGGTCGCGACGTTGCAGGCTGAACTGTTGCCTCGCATCCCGCATGCGGCGATGCACATCCTTCCTGGCATCGGGCACCTGTCGCCACTCGAAGCGCCAGCGGAGGTTGCGCAACGCATCGCAAGTTTTGTCGCCGCGATTGAAGGCAAGTCTGTCGTGTGCAACGCCCCTGCGGACGTCCCGACCGCCTTCGATACAGCGATGAACGCAAACGATCTGGACGCATTGCTCCGCGTATTCAGCAATAACGCGACTATGCGAATGACGAACGGTGACCTCGTGAAAAGCCCAGGCGACCTACGTCGGTCGCTTGCCGAGTTGCTGGCGACGCGACCGCATATTCGGAATACCGTGCGCCTTGTACTGTCTAGCGGCGAGATCGCACTCGTTCTACTGGACTGGACCCTCAGCATCACGCTATCGGACGGCCAGAAGCACATAGAACAGGGGACTGCGACCCAGGTCATGGAGAAGGCTCCCGATGGTGGCTGGCGGCTCAGAATCTCGAATCCATCTGGGGTGTTTTGATGGCGTGTTTCCGGCCCTGCTTTCAGTTCCGCTGGGGCGGAAAAGACCCGCCCAAGTAGGCGTGCGACGGTCCGAAGTTTGACAGCAAGCTGCCGTTGGCATGTCCATGCGAAAGTTTGCGCGAGTGGCCGAAACTGGCCGATCTCGGTCGAGGCTAAGACCCTTGGATCCCTCTACGTCAGAAAGCATAGGACGCATCGCCCCAACGTCGTAGGACACGATAGTCGTGTTCGGGCAAGACGATCAACCCGGCTTCCGCTGCCTCTAACACGCGCTCCATCTGCCCGCTTTTCACCAGGTTGCCGTGCAGCCCGTAGAAGTACCACGCGAAGGGCATTCCGATTCGTTCGTCGAACTGCGTGAGCTTTCCATACAGGCCGTACACGTCGAGGTTCCGCGTGCTCTTCAACTCGGCGACCTTGCGGGTATGCGCCCACTGAGGGACGAAGCTCAGTTCTCTGTCGCCCTGCTGGTCAACGTAGTCGTGGGTAGCGAATGTCCAGCGTTGGCAGGCGCGCTCCCCGCTGCGGCCGGCGCTTGAGTCCGCCCAGTCATCGAAGAAACGGCGACCTGACCATCGCATCTGGTCGTAGCCGGGCGTGAGCTCTCGGATGGTCAGACTGCGCTGCTCACCGGTATTGCAGTCTGTCTCGATCACACGTCGATCGCCGTCCGCGCGATGGCGAGCGAGATAAAGATCCTCCGCGAGCGCCGCGAACCGATGCATGTCGATTACTTCTTGAAGCCGATAGCGTGGCACGCCGAGTTCGCACCGTTCGAAGCGCTCCTCTGTCCCCATGCTGCTGGAACCATGCCGCAGATCTGCGGCGTCGCGTAATCCCTCGCGGTCCGTACGAGGAAAAAGCTCGCGCTCAACGAACTCTTGCTCCTCCCAAACCGCGACCTGAACGAAATTGTCCTGTTGGCCACCACGGTCATGAACGAAGTAATGCAGCAATCGCTGGTTTTCAGTGAACAGGTATCCCGCATCCTTGTGCGTTAGCCAGACCTGGCGCGCAGAACCGCCGTGCGCGGCCAACTGCGCCTCAATCCACGTTCGATAGTCAGGTGAAATTTCGCGGCCCTCGGCATCAATGATTCGAGCCGGTGATGAACCGTAGGTATCGCGCGTCATGACGTAACGCAGAGACCGGTAGTCGGTGCGTGTCGCGAACGTCGCCAACAAATCGGCGTGCTTTTTGGTGACCGGCGTTGCTGCGACGATCGTGCCCAATACGTCCGTTTGTAGCTCGTACTCTTTGCTCATGCTGGTGTCCTATAGCCGAGGGACGCTTATCGTCACAGGCTCGCATTCTTCCCGCCGGACCCCGGTCGAGTCGCCGACGCCGAGTGCGCCGGCCACACTGGTCAGGTACATTCAGGTGGATTTTCGAGACGCCCTTGTCAGTTGATGCGATTCCATTCGGCGTAGATAGCGCCGAAGACCGTAGGGACCACATCGTGGCCTTCGAACGAAACCGGCCGTTCGTCATTTGGATAGCCTATCGCGGGAGAGGCCCGCAACATGCCGAGCATCCGCGCGCTGTGTTCGCCGGTGGATGCAACCTCACTGAGAACCTCCGACTCAATTTTATGTATTAGCGCCCACGTCAGCGCTCCGGCCTGCCGATTGCGTTGCACGGCCTCAGGCACGGCGGCTTTCAGAGCCGCATCGGCGGCATAGAGTGCGTCCATTTGTTCTCCGTTTCCTAATTGGGCAGTGCGTGTTTTCGTAGCAGTGCCCTGATAGCCTCGTCGACCGTTGACCGAAGCACATACTCCGGACCTTGCGGAAGCAGCGCGGCGAACGCTTCACTCAACGAGTAAGCGACCTCAGCCACATCGCGCTCGCGAACGATTACCCTCAATCCAGCGGTAAGCTCGGCTTCAAGTTCACGATCGTTGATTCGAAGTTCGATGGTAGCCATCGTCTCATCTCCTTTGCGATGCGTCGTTTTCTTCACTCGTGGTCGCGAAGGTCCGACAAGGATTCTTCGAGCATGTCCGCCGCGTCCAAATGGAGCCGCACCACGGTATCCGTTAGCGGCTCGCCGTTGGGCATCTTGCGTGACTCAGCAGAATCGGGCAAAACATTAATCGCTGCCCGCAGAGCAAGCGCCGGAGTCAAATTGGACATGGTTCGTTTTCCGTGTTCAATCGCTCAGCCAGTTCTCAAGCTTGACGCCCGGGTAACTGGCAAAGTCTTTTGTGTTGTTCGTGACCAGGGCAACGTCGAGCGCAACTGCATGTGCGGCGATCAGCTTATCTAGGTGGTCCTTCTTGCGCTCCCGAGTAGCCTCACGAATCGGGCCGTAGGCCACCGCCGCCGCAGCATCGAACGGAGCAACCGGAATGTCCTCGATCAACGTGGCGAGGGTGCGCCGCTCTTTCGCCGGATTTGCACAAACGGCGACACCGTATTCCAACTCTGCATACGTGATAGCTGACATGACCACGTCACCGACAAAGCACTCCGCGAAGCGTTTCGCCACCCGCTCGGGCTGGTTCTTCATCAGGTAGATGCACATATTGGTGTCGAGCATGAAGCGCGGCATTACAGGCCCTCGCGTTCTGCTTGTTCCTGGTCGCCTCGTCCCTCGGCCATAAAGTCGGGGCTGAATTTGGCGAATTTCTTCAACACCCCGGCGAGCGGTCGGCGCGCCGGTCGGATGCGGATTTCATCGCCCACGCGTTCAATCTCAAGCTCAAGGTCGCTGCGCTCATAGGCGAGGTCAGCAGGAATGCGGACGGCCTGGGAATTGCCGTTCCTGAAAACTCGCGTCGTTTGCATTTCGCTCCTCGTCGCGTGTGTACAATGGATGTACTATAAGCGATCGGCACTCAAATGTAAATACGCGTGTGTACGCGACTAGCCGGGCCGGAGCAATGAGGCGCAGGCGTTTGCGACTATTCGCTCGACTGGCCTCAGACTGGCATCCTCTTGCGTTGCTGCGTGAACGGCTCAACGAGAAGAAGATCTTCGCGGCGTCGAAGCTCGCCTCCTATCCGAACGGTCGGCTTGCCAAGGCATGCTCCGCTTCGTCGACCTCGGATCCCGGCGGCCAAAGCATCGTCACGATGAACCGCGCTAGGGTTCCGCGTAGTTTCGTCTCCGCTCGCGCGGAATCCCTTTCCGCCTCCTGCGCCAGCTCAAGAACGACGAGGATGCCGTCGGTAAGGGCCGTGAGCGTGTGCAGGGGGTTCGCCGCCGTCGCCGGTCCGAAGGAACTTGGCGTGTCGGCGAGACCGGGGACAACGGGCTCGAGGTCGCTCGGAGAAAGGCAGTCGCCCTCTTTCAGCGCGAACAGCGACTCGGGGAGGATCATCGGGTCAGCCGCCTGCACGGTGAACAGGACCGGACTGTCCGCGATTTTCATGACGCGCCGCTTGTGGCGCGCGTAGGCTTCCACTGCGCCAAGTCGGAGATACGTCGACCGTCGATGCGAGAAAGCCATAGAGTCGGATGCGCGGACCTCGGCGCGAAAGGTAGACGCGTCCAATTTTACCCACGCGAAGCTATGTCGATGGTTTCGGAACTGTCGCAGAACTTTTAAGCCAACTTGGTTTTCTTAACTGCGTCGAGGCCGTCGGTAGCGTCGAACAGGGATCCGGAAATCTCCGCGATCAGTCTCGCCTGGCACTGCGGCGTAAGGCGCTCGCGGCGGCCAAACTGTTCCACTGCCGCCCGCAGGCTTTCGGCCGCGGTCCCACCGTCTATGGGATCGATCTTTCCGGCGTGAAAAACGGTGGCGATGCCATGACTGCGCAGAATGCGCGCAAAGTCTCCCAACTGTGAAGGAAGGTGCGACGCTGACTGCCAGGTCGCAAGCTCTTTCTCAAGACGCTCGATCTTCTCGGCCATCGCTTTGATTGACGCGGATTCGGCTAGGGCGCTCATATTCGTGTTGTTTGTGGGTCATCAGCGGCGTCTATCTGGCAGCGGACGCTCTAAGTGCTGCGGCGCTCCCGGACATTTTCTACAGAAGCCTTCGCCTCATTGCTAGCACCATGCACCACCTGTTTAGTCGTCCCTGCAATGATCGTCGCAGCCAACGTCGCATTCGAATTCGCAGAGAGCGACGTTAAAGCCGTCGCTGCGCTAATACCGGTCGCGCCGACAGCCACCATCAAAGCGATTGCGACAACTTTGTTTCCAACCATTTTCATCTACCTCACCAGTTTTTTGCTTTCATTCGCGGCCTGAACCGCGACTTCGACGTGCCAACGCCCCGCCAACCCTTCTATCGGTCGCTTGACGCCGGGGTTTAGCGGTTCTGCTCCGTTCAGCGGCCGCGCTCAACCTTGCGAACGATACATCGCCGGCCATCGTCAGTTACGGGCGAAAGGCGCTCGAAAAATCGTAGCTTTCGCCCGCTCAGGAACCGGCGTTCTGTTCACCATGCTCATGGTGGTCCGGGCTGGTATGCCGAATTCGCAATAGTCCCCAACGCGACCATGCGTTGGGCGGGACTCCACCGCCTTGACAAGCGGCTTTTCGGACAACACTGGTTTGTCAACGATCCGCGCGCTTGCGACCGGATCGGTGAAGAGAAGAAATGATCAGAGCGCCGTGGAGGCGTCCACGAACTAACGAGGCTTGATTTTGAAACGATTGTATTTTGTATTGCCGTCCGTCCGCGTCACTGCGTTGACCGTGCTGACCATCGCCGTACTCGCTGCGTGCGGCGGCGGCGGTTCCTCCGACTCGAACAGCACAAGCAACCAAGCCGGCAGTGGTTCCACAAACGCGAGCGATCAGACTGGCTCTCCGGCCGCGTCGCAGAAGGTGACGCTGCTCCCGCCCGCATCTGCGCCGCAGAGTGTCTCTCCCACGGGGGACCCGACGGCGGACAGCGTCGCGTTTATGAGCGCGGTACGCCACAACGTCGGTCTCAACCAACTCACCGTTGATGAGAAGCTGGTTACGTCGTCGCTGAACCACGCCAACTACTTGGTACTGAACCAGGCAACCGGGCATAACGAAACGCAAGGGCTTCCAGGCTACACGGGGCAGTCGCCGTTTACTCGCTCAGATGCCGTGTTCGGTGAAGTTACGATAGCCGGAGACATTCGGGCTTTTTCGACATCGTTGACCGGCGTCACATCGCTATTCGATGCACCATTCCACCGCTTTTTGATGCTTGAGGGCTACGCATCGCTAGGTGTTGGCGCATCGACGAGTGCAACGTGGGAAGCGGTCAACATTGACTTCGGCGGATTCGCCTCGGCCGTTGGCGATACACAGCTCGTCGCATATCCGTACTCCGGTCAAACGGGTGTGCCGGCTAGGTGGTTCGCGGCCGAAAACCCGAATCCGTTCGCCAGTCAGCCGCAGTACCAGAACACCTACGTCGGCTACCCCGTGACGATTCAGGCAAAGCTAACAGGGCACCTGAGCTCAGTCAGCATCAAAATCACTGATAGCGGCGGTAACTACGTCCCGTGTTTCCAACCTACGCCGGAGGGCAACACAGAGATAACGAACGGTGCCATGTGCATCCCTTACACCGCACTCAAGGGCAGCACAGCGTACTCGGTTCATGTGACCGGCGTGCTTAAAGCGCTGCACGGCGACACGCATCCTATCGACGTCACCTGGTCATTCACAACGGAAGCCGATGCGTCGGCCAAATTCATGGGCAACGAGAAGCAGTTCCACGTTGTGCCTGAATGACGCGAAGAAGCAGGCCGCAACAGCAACCAAACTGAGTTGATTCCAAAAAAGAGCGGAGGCACCACCTCTGCTTTTTCGTCTGGGCCAGGAGGGGTGCTCTCAGCGGCTTCCCTGAGAATTGGGAAGTCACTTCCTTGACTTTGAGCGTGGCTCTCTAGCCTTGTTCATGACGCGACTGTTTCGCGTCGCTATCGTTACCTAAACGAGGTCTTGCATGGAACCAAAGAAGAAAGAGCCCGTCGACGCGATCAAGTCGCTCATCGACGTCATTCAAGCTGCATTCACCGCCGCATGGAAAGCGGTCCTCCTTTTAGGCGGTCTGATCTTGGTCGCCTACTGCTACTTCGAAAGCATCGTGCCCGAGGGTTTGTCGCTGGGCGATGCGTTCTTCTTGGCGTCCGCCGCGTTCTCATTCACCTGCATAGCATTGATCGGCGTCGGCTTCGGGGCCTTCTCGACGTTGTGGGCGCTCAAGCTTCTCGTTGTCGCCAACAACTTCCGCCTCAAGCGGCGCGGGGAGCCGCCGGCGGCTTCGCTGCATCGCGCAGCCGATAGCGGATCGATGGTTTTTATGTCGTTTCTCGTGGCGCTCCCCCTTGCCTATCTGCTCGTTTTTGTCAGAGACCAGTCCCCCGACGCCCGCATGCACGCGACCCTTATGTTCTTTGCTGCTGTAGGCGCCATCACCGCAATCATCGTGCTGATCGTTCCGTCCAAAGTGCAGCAGCGCGATATTCGTCTCACGGTGGTCTTCTTGGCGGTGGCCATTTTTGGCGCGCTCGTCGCCACCCGCCCCGCTCTCCTGAATTTGTCGATGGTGAACCTCGGCGTGCGCTCAGCGCCCGGCCAAGTTGTGATCTTTTCCGATGCTGAGCATACGCAGTTGGTTGCGATCGCAACGGCGAGCGGTGTGAAGGTGCAGTTCTGCAAGCTTCCGACCACCGATAAGTGGGGTACGCGCGACGCCCGCGCCGTGTGGCATGGGGTCGGCGGAAGCTCGTACATACGGCTCTTCGACGAAACAGACGGGTCGCGCGACGTTCTCGTGCGGGCGAACCGCGCAGATGTCGAAGTGATCCGAGGGGACCGAACCAGCTTCGACTGCCCGCCGAAGGTGGCGGCTTCTCCGGACGGCAAGTCGTCATTACTCGCATCTACGCGACGCTGAGAAAGCGATACATCACTGAGGCATTGAAAGGCATGGGGTTCGTCAACGACGGCGGGATGATGGTGAAGCGCGGGGCGATGCGTCGCGTTCGTGCTCAAGCGTCGAGCCTTGACGGCGTGTGGTGGCGAGTGACCCCGCTCGAGCGCCGCTGGCGTTAGACACCGCAGAAACGGAAAGACGCGCAAAAACATGCGTCTTTCCGAATCCAAGACGCGCCCACGGCCGGTAGCCTTGTTTTCGCTCATGAAAGCGTCTGCGCGGTGGCCGCGCAACCGCTGCTGGCTCAATCGGCCGTTGCGCCATAAATCAAGAATTCACGACTACAACGAGGAACCATGAAGCTCACAATGATCGGCATCGCCGCCCTGTCCGTTTTCGCGCTGTCCGCTTGCTCACAGATGCAGCCGGGCGCGCAATCCGCCAAGACGGCGGCGACCGGTTCCGCTGCCGGCGAAGCGTCGCAGAACGCCAATGCAGGCCTGCAGCACTGCCCGGCGCCGCTCGGCACCGTGGCCATCGTCGAGGATACGGAAGCCCCGTGGTACGGCCTTCTCACTGGTCAATACCAGCTCGGATCGACGGTGCCTGTCCTGAAACTGCTCGTCCAGCAAAGCAACTGCTTCGTGATCGTCGATCGCGGCCGCGCGCTCGGCACGGCTATGGGCGAGCGCGCCCTGAACGCATCGGGCGAACTGCGCAAGACCTCCAAGATGCACAAAGGCCAGATGGTCGCGGCCGACTACACGATCAGCCCGAGCGTGACGTTCAGCAACCGCGACGCGGGCGGCGGCGCAGCGGGGCTCCTCGCATTCGTGCCCGTGGTAGGCGGTGTGCTTGCCGGTGCCGCTGGCACGATGAAGGCGCAGGAAGCGTCGACCATGCTGACGCTCGTCGACAACCGCTCCAGCGTGCAACTGGCGGCCGCCGAAGGTTCGGCGCGCAACGTCGACTTCGGCATGCTCTCCGGCGTGTTCGCCGGCGGCTTGGGCGGCGCAGGCGCTGCGGGCGGCGGTGCCTACGCACGGACCGCGCAGGGCAAAGTCGTCGTAGCCGCATTCACCGACTCGCTCAACAACCTCGTTGGCGCAGTTCGACAGTACCGCGCGCAGAACGTCAAGGGCGGCCTGGGGAACGGCGGCGCTCTTGTCGTCAACTGATCAAGTTGGGGCGGAAGGCAAGACGCACTCCCGCCCCGTTAAGGATTTGCTTAGTTGAGCCGTTATACCGGCGGTCTCATCGAACCATCAAGGAATTCAACATGCGCCTCTTTCTCGCCATCATCATCCCGTGGCTCCAGTTTTTCACGATCGGCCGTCCGATCGCCGGAATCATCTGCCTGCTTCTGCAGATCACGCTGATCGGCTGGATCCCCGCCGCTATCTGGTCCGTTTTTGCACTCGGCCAGTACAAGACCGATCGTAAGATCGAGCGCGCGCTCGGCAGCCGGGCCTGAGAAACGACATGGGGCCGTCGCCGGGGCAGGAGCTTCACGTCGGTCGCCATTCTGGGATGAGCGTGATCGTCCGTTACGCATTCAACGTCGGGCGACTTCTGCTACGTCGAAGGATTACGTGGCAGACATTCAAGTATTCGCTTCGAGCGCGCCCGATCGCAGTTGCTGGCCGCGGTGGCGGCTACATCGTTGACCCGGAATTCGACTAGCAAACGATGCTGCGAGCGGCCCGCGTCGGTTGGTGTGGCCTCGACATCGACATCCGCAAGTGCGTTGGTCGCGGCCGCAGAGCCGGGGATCTCATTTACGGGAAATAAATCGAAATGAACAAAGCAAAACTACTTGCATCAGTATGGGCGATTCTTGCGACGCTCGGAACCGCGCATGCTCAGCAGGTCATGGGCGCAAAATGCCCCGACGAGAACAATGGCGCGCTCGGCGATGCCGCATCGCATCGATCAGTCATTTGCGCCAACGCCAAGTGGCAGGATGCGATCGCGCCTCTGGCCACTGTCAATGTCGAAAAATACAACGAGGCCAAAGCTCTCGAAGCGTCATATGCCACTAAGGATTTGATCGGCCGTTGGAGAATCCAGCAGAGCAGCGACGGACACCGCCAATTCACGCTAGTGGCTAATGTCGTTGCGCTCAATTCCGACAATACGGCGCATGTCGTCATTGATTTAGATGATTCGGGCTGGCAGCAGCACGTTGACACAACGGTCCCGCTCAACGCTGCGACCGCCATTGCGACCGACAGCCGCGGCGCAGAGTACCGCATCACCGTCAAACGCACGCCCGCCTAACTGCTTCACGTGCAATCGACGATGCGACGCCTCTGTTGCATTACTCCCTCCAGCCGCCGATGACAATTTCCCCCTTCCACGTCGTTGGCGGCCGCCACCTGACGGGCGACCACCATCAGTTCGTCGTCGGTCAAAGTGGAATGCTCTTGCGTCGTCAGCAGCATGCCGACGCCGTTAGAACCGGCTTCCGGCCGAACATATGCCGCGATAAGTAGGCATAGCCTTTCTCCTGTTGTCCAGACCGGTATCTCTGCCCTCGATCAGCCGCCGTCGTCCGCAAGAAGAGATGCTTGCGCCAAGTCAACGTTAGGCGTTGCCTTCGGCTTTGCCGTTCGTGGCGGCAGAGGAAAGGGCTCCGCGTGCATCGCGTCGGCCGGATAAAGCTGCAGGAAGGACCGCGCTTCGTCCGTGCTTTTGCAAGACAACCAGTCCTCGTATCCGGTCTGCGGGATGATGACCACCGATCTTTTCTCCGATCCGGGCCTGTGGAAACGCTTCATCAACGGGTGCTCTTCGGCGTTGACCGTCAACATGGTCATCGACAGGCTCGTTGAACCGTCGGCAGGATCTTTCCATTCCCGCCACAACCCAGCGATCGCGAGCGGAGCGCCATCGGCCATGCCGATGCGCCAGCGCACTGCCTTGCCCGTCTCGTAGTCTGGCTCGTAGAACCGGCGGCAGGGGATCAGGGCGAGTTGCAGCTTGTTCCACGCCGTGCGAAAACTCGTCTTCTGCCCAACCGACTCCGACCGCGCGTTCATCGTGTCGAACGCTTTCACCCCCTGCGGGATGAATTTGCGCGGGACCATGCCGAACGTGGCCGGGTCAGTCAAATACTCACCGTCGATGCGCCGGAAGATCGGCGCGACATAGTCCTTGTAGATTTCCGGCTTGTAGTCGAAGTTTGGCACCGGGAACAGGCTGAAGACGTCGAAGCGGTCTTTCGGATTAGACTCGTAGCTGGTGCACACTTTTCCCTCTCTTTTGCCGAAACGGGCGGGTTGCCGGAGCGCCATCTGACGCCGCCCAACGATCTATCGGGTCCCGGGCCTGCCTCGGGCCGTGGCACCTATTTTGCACGAATCGTGCCGTTGGCCATGCCGCCTAGCCGTTGCGCCGCACACTCGCGGCGAGATGTGGCCGGCCAGATAACCTGCGAGAGGTTCGTATGGCTGCCCGCTCGATCGCTTCAATGACGCTGAGTTTCGGTCTCGTCTCCGTGCCGGTGAAGGTCTACACGGCCACCGAGAGCAAGTCTGGCGTTGGCTTCAACCTGATGCACAAAGAGTGCGGCACCCGGCTCAAGCAGCAGTATGTCTGCCCCCACGACGGAAAAGTCGTCGAACGCGCCGACATGGTCAAGGGCTACGAGTTCGAGAAAGAGAAGTACGTGATCTTCGAGAAGTCGGAATTGGAAGCGCTGGAAGCGAGCGCGAGCCACACAATCGACATTGTCTCGTTTGTCCCGACCGATGCGATCGACCCAATTTACCTCGACAAGCCGTACTACCTGGCCCCCGACAAGCGCGGCGGCAAACCGTACCGGCTGCTCCAGGAAGCCATGAAAGACAGCGGCACGTGCGCCGTCGCCCGTTGGACGTGGAAGGGCAAGCAGCACATGGTGCAGGTGCGCGCCGGCAACGACGGCTTGATCCTCCAAACGCTGCTCTACGCCGATGAGGTTCGCTCGCAGGCCGATATCGGCATTGAAGAGACAGATATTCAGCCGACGGAACTACAACTCGCCGAGCAACTGATCGAGCAGTACCGCGTCGACAGCTACGACGCCGCCGCGTACAAGGACGAAGAAAAGGAGCGCATCCTCGCCGAGATCGACAAGAAGATCGCGGGCAACAAGATCACCGCCGCGCCCGCCATCGAACAACCCGGCGCGCAAGTGATCGATCTCGTCGAAGCACTCCGGGCGAGTTTGAAGAAAAAGCCGTCTGTCGAACGGCCAGCCGAACAGCCAGCCGCACCGCGAGCGTCACGCAAGAGCGCGCGCACCGCGGCGCCAGCGGAAGAAGCAGCCGAAGCTACCTCGGCGTCCAAGCGCCGTGCCGTGCGCCGTGCGGCCACGGAGGACCAACCGGCACCGGCGCGCAAGACGGGCACGAAACGGTGATATGCAAGACGACGGATACAGCCTTCGCGATGTGCAGCGCATGCTCGGTGTGTCGCGCAGCGTGGTTGAACGGCTGATCACGGCGGGTTTCGTGTCCCCGGTGAGCGGCGGAAGAGGCGAGCGGCGCTTCACCTTCCAGGACATCGTCATGCTCAGGACCGCGCACGCACTCCGAGTCGCGGGTGTCTCGCCCATGAAGATCGTCCGCGCACTCGATCACCTCCAGAAGAGCTGGGCGCATGAAGGATCGCTCACTGGCGTGCGCATTGCTGCAGTCGGCGATCGGGTTGCGGTGCGTGATGAGGCGAGCCGCCAGTGGGATGCGGAAACCGGCCAATTACTGCTGGATTTCGAGCAGCCACAGGCGTCGGGAAACGTCGCTTCCATTCAAGCGCCGCGCGAGCAGCGGGCGCGTGAAGAAGCCGTCCACCTGTTTCGGCAGGCGCGCGCTTTAGAGGACGACGACCTCGACGCCGCAGAAGCGGCCTATCGGAAAGCGCTAGAACGCGCGCCCGACTATACCGACGCATCGCTAAACCTCGGCGGCATCCTGATGGACAGCGAGCGGTTCGACGAGGCGATAGCGGTGTACCGTGACGCGCTGCGATACCGGACGAACGACCCGGTGCTGCTTTTCAACATTGGGGTGGCGCTCGAAGATTCCGGCCGGTTCCGTGAGGCACTGCAGCTCTATGAGCGTTGCATTGAACAGGACCCCGACTTCGCGGATGCCCATTTCAACGCCGCGCGCATCCATGAAGAACTGGGCGAAGCTACTCTCGCGATCCGCCACTTCAACCAGTTCCGCAGACTGCAGAAGCTCTAGGAGACGCTGATGACGATCGAAGCCGTTTGGTTCCTGATCGTTGGGGCGTTGATGGTGCTGATGGCGCTCGGCCGCAAACTGGTTGAGCGGCTGCCGATGACCGGCGCAATGGTGTACCTCATCGTCGGCTTCCTCCTCGGTCCGGCGTGTGCTGGACTGTTGACGATCGACGTCGAGCGCGACGTGCGCCTGCTTCGTACGCTTACCGAAGCAGGACTTGTGGTGTCTTTATTCGCCATCGGGATGTACCTGCGCGTCGAGCTTTCCCGGCCGCTTTGGCGACTGACTTTACGCCTCGCCGGGCCGGCCATGCTCATTACCATCGCGGTCATGTTCGCCGCCGCGCGGTGGGGTCTCGGGCTCGCCGCAGGCCCGGCGTTGCTGCTGGCGTCCGCGCTCGCGCCCACGGACCCAGTATTGGCCAACGAATTGCGGGTCGAAGAAGCAGGCGACGATGAGCCGCTGCGCTTCGCATTGTCGTCGGAGGGCGGACTCAACGACGGTGCGGCCTCTCCAATGGTCTACATTGCTCTCGCAATCTGCGGAGTCAGCAGTCTTGGCAGCGACAATCCGTGGACGTTCGCCCTTGCGATCGCGTGGGGCCTGGCCAGCGCACTCTTTTTCGGCTGGGCGTTGGGCACCGGTGTGGTCGTGCTGGTGACGAAACTGCGCACGAAGTACGACCATGCGCTGGGTCTCGAAGGCTTTCTTGCACTTGGGCTTGTTGCCTTAGCCTACGGTGCGACCCTGATCGTCGACGGCTACGCTTTCATTGCAGTCTTCGCCGCCGGCGTCGCGCTGCGGCGGCAGGAAATGAAGGCCACGGGTGACAAACCGCCAAGCGAGGTGTTGGAATCAGTCGAGCGGGGCGAGCGGGAGGAAGCCGCCAAAGATCCGGAATTGGCTCATGCGTATATCGCGGAAAACATGATGGGCTTCTCGGTCGAGATTGAACACTTTGTCGAACTGGGCCTGATGGTCATCATCGGCAGCGTGCTATCTGCGCATTGGCGGGATCTCATTCATTGGTCCGTTGTCTGGCCGGTTCTTTTCCTGTTTGTTGTGGCCCGGCCGCTCGGCAGCACCCTCTCCCTGATTGGCTCGTCGATGGACCGCCATCAGCGGGTTCTAACTGGATGGTTGGGCCTGCGTGGCGTCGGCGCGTTCTACTACTTGCTGTTCTCCCTCGAACAGGCCGGGCACGACCGCGTTGGGCCGCTCCTGCCAATCCTGCTCACTGCAATCGTCTCGTCGGTGTTCATCCACGGCGCCAGCGCCACGCCCCTCCTCAATCGCTATCTCAGCCGGAAGTAAACGGGCCGGAACAATCTTTGCTCTTTCCACGTTATGAACGAAAGCGCGGAGGAACCCATGGCAGAGCAGCACAAGCCGGGCGAGAAAGTTCAGACGTCGGGCATCTACTAGGTTGTGAAGGAAGGCGACGGCGGCTCCGGCTTCGAGGTGACGTGCGTCGAGGGCGAGCATTTCCCGCCGACCCGAAGCGGCAAGGGCGCTCACTACGAACTCGTCCATGCAGCCACGCATTCACACAAGCACAGCGAGCTTGGTAGCGGCGACTAATTGAATTTCGGATTATGGGCACAACCCGCAAACGCTGGCTGATCGCCTTCGCGTCAGCATCTCTGCTCGGCGGTTGCGCCGTCGGGGAGATGCCGCCGCCAGGCAGGTACCTGACTGACCGCGAGTGCCATGACCTGACGGCGCTGAGGACGAACGCAAGCCCCACGATGGCGGAGCACCAGTCAGAGTTAGCGGCGTTGCGAAAAGCCGGATACGACCCATCGCCCTTTGGGTACGACCCATACTATCCCGAGGACCTGCAGGCGGCGCAGCGACTCGTTGACTACTGGTACCAGCACGAATGCGTGCCAACAAGAATTCAGTGAACCGGTGACCGACGACGAGTCGACCCCACCGACGCACGCGCGGCAACTGTCAATTGCGATCAGCAAGGCCCGCATCATCCCAGGTTCCCCGGCGAGGGTGACGTTCGTCTTGGAGAATCGATGCGACTGGGGTTTGGAGGTCGTCAGTAGCGCGTTTGAAATCAAGCGGACCTACATCGGCGCACGGCACGCGCTGCCGAAAGCGGGCTGGGGATACGCCGTCACCGACGCGGTGAAGCCCGGCACCATGCTGCCGGCGAGAAGCGAGCTCTGGACGACCTTTGCGGCGGACACCCGAACGACATTTCACGGAACCGTCCCAGCAAGCCCGCCGTCTGTGCTCGACCCCCACTACTACTTCGCTGGCCGCCTGCTCTACCGGCGGTTCCGCGGTGAACTGATGGAAACCAGCATTTATCGCAGGCTCTCTTATCCCGAACTCGAGTGCTCAATTGTTGAGCCGAGCGATGCCGCACTGAACCAGGAAGGCGTCGTTGTATTTTCCGCAGGACGTCTGGGGTGACCAGCATCGGCGTGCTGCTACGTTACTGTATCGGGGACTCGTGCTGGGTTTTTCCGTGAGCATGCGTTTGCAGACGCCAATGTGCTCTTGCGTTTCGCCTCCATAAACCAGATTGAATTTCTCGGGCGCAAGGCCAGTCGCAATCGCCCCTTCCAACGGCGGGGCACGCGGTCGTCGGCCGTTGTTGTGCCGATGGTGATGTCGTAGGCGTTTGCCTGCCAAAAGACGAACTCGACAATGCGCGCCCGCGCCCCCAGATTGTTGTCGACGTCCCGGTCAGGCAAGCCCTAGGCGGGGCGCCAACTAATGCATCTAGTCAGGATGCAAGCTGGTGTCCGCGGGAAGGCACAAATGCGCGAACCAGCATGTAGACCCCGGCGAGCCCCACGAGCACATATACGATCCTTGCGGCAACCGTGCCCGCCCCGAAGATTGCGGCGACCAGATCGAACTGAGCCGCACCGACAAGGCCCCAGTTCAACGCGCCGATAATGACCAGTGCGCCCGCAACCCAATCCACCGGAGTGCGTTTTACGACGGTGCCCTGCGAAGTTACTGTTGGCATGACTATGCTCCCTGATTGTCGGTTGCAACGATCGTTGCAATAACCTTGTGGGAGCAACGACTGTGCCCTTGCGACAACTCATGCATCAGGGCCGCCCTGCATTGGACGGCGCGGTTAGCGACGCGCTATCCTCGCCGCTAAAAAAGGAACCCCAGCCGGTCATCGGACGGGGCCCATGCGACACTTCAACTATTGGCTGTTTTGCGTTGAACCGGTCGCGCCAGTACCCTTGGCGTCGTGCGAGCCAGTACCCTTATGCGTTGCACTACCGTTTGACCGGTTTGACGAGCCGTTTGTCATAGCGCCGGTGCCGGTGCTCTGTGTCATGCCGCCGGCGGCGGCTGCGTTACCGCCTGCTGCACCGCCCGGGTTGCCAGCACCACCACCGCCCGCGCCAGCGCCCATACCGGTCGCACCGCCGGCCCCAGCCGCCATCCCGCCGCCTGAGCTGCCGCCACCAGCGCCGCCACCTCCTGCGCCGCCACCACCGGCCCCGCCACCCTGCGCGTACGCGCCCACCGACAGCGCCATCGCGAGCGCCGAAGCTAAAACTTTTGCGGTCATGCTTTTCATCGTTGCCTCCGATAACGATATCTTGCGAACCCCCTGGCTCGCGCGACTCGGACGGTCTCGCATACGTCATGCCGTCGTCGCAAGCGTGTCATGTTGATCGTCTCTAATGCTGCGCGAAGATGCGGGCGTCCCACCGGGACCAGCGATTGCGATGAGCGCGCCCGGCGGGATCGAACGACCTTATCGGCCCACGCGTGAACCACAGACTGAGGAACAGGATGAATACAGCAGCGAAATGCATTGTGACGACGGCCCTTGCGTGGGGCCTTTCGACGGGCGCCCTCGCCCAAGGCAACGCCGGCGGCGTCCCCGGCGGAAATGGGGCAGGTCGAGGAAGTGTCGGCATCGCCACGCCCAACGGGAACGGCGAGACAGGCACGCCCGCGCCGACCGGCAAGCACTCGACGCCCCCTATTAAGCGTCACCACAAGACCAAGAAGCAAAGCTAGATCTCAGTCCGCGAGCGTCAGCGCAGGCCGACCGCCCTTCGCACCGCCACGGTGATGCCTTGCCGCGTCCGGTGGAATCCGTCCCAGGGATCGCTACGCAGCGAATGCATGCGCTGTGCGGCAGTTTTGATCGACCACTGATCGGCGCGGCCAATATCGCTCAACTCGTCCCACGCAATAGGCATCGACACCCCCATGCCGGTTCGGGCCCGCGCTGAGAACACGGCGACCGTGCTCGCCCCTTTGCTGTTGCGCAGGTAGTCGATGAAGATTTTCTTCACCCGGTTCTTGGGTCCGAGGACGGCCGAGAAGCGCTCGGGCATCAGCCGCGCCATGTAGCGAGCGACCGCGTGCGAGAAGTCTTTCACTTCGTTCCACTGCTGCCTGCGCGTGAGCGGCACGACGATATGAAAGCCCTTGCCGCCGCTCGTCTTGATGAAGCTCTTCAGTCCGATCTCATCAAGCAACACCTTCGAGAGCGTCGCCGCATCGATCATCATCTGCCATGACAACTCGGGATCCGGGTCGAGGTCGAGGATGAAGCGATCGGGGTGATCCAGGTCCGGCTGAACAGCGTTCCAGCTATGCAGCTCGACCACGTTCATCTGTGCGAGACCGATGAGCGCTTCGTGATTGTCGACGACCAGCAGCGGCGGGTGGCCGGGGTGGATCTCAGATGGCAGTCGTGTGATCCCCGGAATCTTCGAACGCTCCTCGTGCTTCTGGAAGAACAACTCCCCGTGAATGCCTTCGGGTGCGCGTACCAGCGACACAGGCCGATCCTTCAGGTAAGGCAACGCGAACTCGGCGATCTCATCGTAGTAGCGAAGAAGGTCGATTTTCTTCATGCGCGTGACGTCATCGATGATGCGCTCGGCGTTGGAGACCTTCAAACCTGCGATAACGAGCGCTCCCGCGCGGCCGGGCGACACGCGCGTCGTTCCTGTCGCCTGAGGCAAGCTCTCTGGTTCATCCACGTCGACGACCGCCTCTTCCGTCACGGCCGCAGCGGGCTTGTCGTCCCGCATGCCTTGAAATACGGGATGACGAACCTCGCCCGACGGCGTCCATTCGAGAAACGACGCTTCAACGACGAGTTGAGGCTCCAGCCACACGAAGTTGCGATCTTTCTCGCGCGGAGGCGGGTTGTAAAAAGGCGGCTTACGGCGAATCAGCGCAACCGCTTTCTTCTCGAGTTCAGCAAGCGGGCGCGGTCTAAGTTCCGCCTTCACGGTGCCGGCGAACCGTAGGCTGCCGTCTCGCTCGTGCACGCCGAGCATTAGCGATCTCATCCCGCTCTTTGCGCCCGTGAGTACTGTGTATCCGCCGACGACAAACTCCTGGCGCTGCAGACATTTGAGTTTGATCCAGTCGGTTGAGCGGCCGGAGCGGTACGGCGCATCCGCACGCTTGCCGATGATCCCTTCCAGGCGCATTCGGCACGCCGAAGCGAGCAGCGATTCCGGATCCTCTGTGAATGACTCACTGAAGCGCACGCGCTCGCTCGACGTCGTGGCGATCAACTCGCCGAGTAGCTCTCTGCGCTGGGAGAGCGGCGCCTCGCGCAAGTCACGTCCGTTGAGAAAGGGGATATCGAACGCGAAGAAGGTCAGTTGCGCCGTGCTGCGTCGGTCGAACGCGTTCTGCAACGCGTTGAAATCGGGAATACCGGTCTCGGTGAGCACCACCACCTCTCCGTCCAACCACGCATTGTCGACCGGCATTTGCTCGACGGCAGTCGCGAGCGTGCCCATCTTCTCGGTCCAGTCGTGTCCGCCACGCGTGGTCAATTTCGCCTGCCCGCTCTCTATCCGGCACATCACCCGGTAGCCGTCGAACTTTATCTCCCATAGCCAGTCGCCGCTCGCAGGCGGTCGGCTAGCGAGCGTGGCGAGTTGCGGAGAGATCGATTCCGGAAGCGGCTCAGCGCGGCCGCGGCCCGTGGCGCCCCTCGAGCGCGTTTTCATGTCTCTGGAGGACTGTCGACAACTTGGATCTTCGCTGTCGGATACATATCCGCGGCGATCTTGAGTGCGCCCTCACTGTCGGCCACGATCGTCACAAAGACGCCTTGCGGTCGGTCTTTGTCCGGGACCTCAACACGCCATCCCGCGTGCTCGTCTGGCCGCACGACGACCTCATCCACCCGTTTATCACTGACCGTCATATCGGCACCCCGAAGGTTAAGTGGCAAGTGGACCGCAAACTCCTTGCGCGCCGCAGCCCGCCCGCATCAGAAGTTGTCCTCTATCCACGCCTTCGCCCGTGAGACGGCACGTTCGTAAGCCGCCCGCTGCGTGTCGAAGTAGCCGATATCGAAGAAATGGAAAATTTTCCCATCGACCCCGTCGTCCGTTGGCCGGCGTTCAATCTCGCACCACGAATGCCAATCGTGGCCCATTTGTTGTGACCGCGAGTCGATGGTCCAATCACCGTGCTCGACCTTCATCGTTTCTACGTCTTCGCGCATAGGGGACGTCACCGTTGTCTGTGTAGGTTTTTCCAATAAGGCCGTCGTAGTCCCCGCTGGCAGTGCTCACGATAGCGCGCAGCATTTTGGTAAGCGCGTCGTCGGGAGGGTTGCTTTCCAGTATGACTCGGGCGGTGCGCAGGGAGATTGAGTGACGTCTCGGCGGGCTCGGGCCGTCTTCCGTCTGGAAGCAGAACCTGCGCATGTCCTCCTCATGCCCCGGCGGAGGAGCGCCATAGGAAACGATCGTAACTTTCATGGCATCGAACTTTTCTAATGTTGCCTGCCATCTAGCCAATAGCAACGGCTAAGCCAACCCCGGCGCGCATTGTGCTGGCGGCGCTCTCAAGAAGCCAGCGCTCCGACCGTAAAAGCGGAAACTTCTGATGAATTGTTAAGGGCGACGGCGGCGACCGGCCGCATTTGCACGCTTACCAAATGCACACAACGCTGATTCACCTGCCATCCACCCTCCGGCATCGAGTTATGGCGGCGGTCGTGGCCTTGCTCGCAATGAGTGGCGCCGTCTTTGTCTGGCCGTATGCGAAAAGTCCTGGGCCGGTTCCTGCCTGTGTTCGCGACATGGGTGACGCTGACCGAGGGCCTGACAGCATTGCTGTTGTGGACTCAGTTCGCCGTCTCGGGCAGGCTGCTTTTCGCTGCACTAAGCGGTGCATATGCGTTCACGAGTGTCATCGCCGCCATCCAGTTGCTCGTCTTTCCGGGCGTGTTTTCCCCTACCGGCCTCCTTGGCGCGGGGCCTCAGACGGCGGTGTGGATTTGGGTGTTCTGGCATGGCGGCTTTCCGGCGCTGATAACCGCTTCGCTTTTTTCGCGAACCGTTCCCTCCACTGCGAGCCGCCTCGCCCGGGGCAGAGCCGTCGCATTAGCCTGTGTCGCGCTAGCGCTGAGCCTCTGCGCGCTCGCCACCGCCGGGCAAGCGCACCTCCCGCCCTTTGTCGCAGCCTCCGGTTCGTACGCGCAGTTGTCCAGCAGTCCGGCCGGGATCGTCGTGGAGGCGATTTGCCTCGCAGCGCTCGGATTGCATGTATCGACGACTCGACTGCGCTCGTTGATGGACTTGTGGCTCGCCGTCGCGCTCCTCGGCACGCTTATCGATGTGACGCTCACGTTGTCTGCCGGGGCGCGTTACAGCGTGGGCTGGTACGCGGCGCGCGCAGCGTCAATGATTTCGTCGAGTGCAGTCCTCGGGATGTTGATCTACGAGACGACCGGCCTATACCGGCGACTGTCCGAGACACATAAAAGACTGGTGGAGACGTCGGCGCGCGATGGCCTGACGGGGGTCTTCAACCGCGCCTACTTCGACGATCGATTCCCGCGCGATTTTTCGTTCGCATCTGACAGCGACCAGCCGCTTTGCGTCTTACTCATCGACGTTGATCATTTCAAGCAATACAACGATACCTTCGGGCATCTTGCCGGGGACGACTGCTTGCGCCGGGTCGCGCGCACACTCTCGACCACATTGCGGCGGCAAAGCGACTACGTGGCGCGCTACGGCGGCGAAGAGTTCGTCGTGGTGCTCCCGGCCTGTAAGGCAACGGCAGGACTGGGCGTCGCGCAGTCGCTGAGGTCCGCGATCGAAACACTTGGCATCCCGTCAGCATCCTCAAACGGTGCGCCGGTGACAGTATCGATTGGTCTTGCGTGCTCGCTCCCCACGTCGCCGGATTCGGCGCCGGCGCTGCTCAACCTCGCAGACGCTGCGCTGTACCGGGCGAAGGAGCGCGGCCGCAACCGGGTGGTCGATGCGGCAGAAGTTAGCGAGATACGGACGGAGCGTCGCAGGCGGGAAGCGACCCAGCATCGTTTCGGTCAATAAGCTCTTAAGCGGCGCCCTGCAAGCGGTACGCGGATCCTGACCGGCCAATCCAAAATCGGCGGCTCCCGGTGATCAACCTCCGCCATCCCATAAGCAAGCGCGTATTGGGTCGCCGATAAAGCGCAGGGAAATTGACCCAGCATACCGCTCGCTCGCTTTTCTCCACCGGGCGCTCGCACAATCAGCATCGCGGTATAAAAATCGCCATCATCGACGGCGACTGGCGAAAGCGTAAAACCCTTGTAGAGAACCTCGCGTTCCGCTTCCATACCGCCTCCCCTACACACCTTGTTTCCCAAATAGTAACCAGAACCAAAGGTAACTTATACTGCTTCACAGGTATTAAGCAATTTATACAGTCTCGCGCATCGCGTCGCGTTAGCGAGCCAAGCGGCGCTCCTCCATCGCCGCTCAAAAGTCCTGGGCTTGAAAGGGATGCACAGGCCATCCGGGCCGCCAAGCAGATGTGGCATGCTGTTCGTCTGTGCACTGCCAACTCCGAGTCGAAAATGGGAAAAGCTAGCCGCAGTAAATCTTCGGCTCTTGACGACCGCACGCGCGAAGGCCTTGCGCTGGCCGGAGAGATGGTGCGACACCCTCAGGTGCTGCCTACGTTCGCATCGATCGCCCGGTTTTCGGATATGTCGAAGAAAGCGGGCGAATTATCGATGTTCGGTCAGGTTGCTGACGCCATACGGGAGGATGAGCTCGCCCAAGCCCTACGAGAGGCCCCGCTCGGCGCCGCACGAATGGCCAAACAATTGAGGGCCGTGGCGCCGCAAGCTTCTGTCTTGGACGAGTGATCGCAGTTACCTCGAGCAAAAGCTATGAAAGCGACGAGTGGACCGACGTCACCTTGATGTGGTTTGACCTCGAAAAGTCCTTTTTGGAAGGCGCTGGTCGTGACACCGCCAAGGGCGTACTTGAGCTCAAAAAGGAGCTATTGCCCGACCTCCCAAAGATAATCGGCTCAAGGATGATGCACGGGCTGGCAGCAGCCGCAATCAACGCAGGTGAAACGAGATTGTTTCAATGAAGGCCTGCCTCAAGCTCCAACGTGGTAACGACTCGGTACCTCGGAGCACCGGCTGCTGACACCAATTCGTTGCGCGCGGCTCGCCCCGTTACTCACCTTGCTCTATAGCATCAAGCCTTGGGGACCGACTGCGGTCAGCGTGCTTGCTGAAACAGCGCAACTTGAACTGGCCCGTCAGTGTTGCCACCGTTCGTCAGGAATCGATCGCGATCGCGCCCCGCGATCCACTGCGGCTCTCGCCCACGGCCGCTCCACGTCGCGCCGGTCACTGGATCGCGATACTTCTGCAGAGCCGCCGCCGGTTCGCCCAGCTTTCGACCCATCAGTTCATGCAGACTGATGTCGTATTCGCGCATCTTTTGCACCATCTCGATCAAAGCGAGCCTCGTTTCTTTTTCTCGAGCCTCGGCGATCGCGGTATTCAGTGCGGCTTGCTTTTGAAGGAGCTGCGTTATTTCTGAGTTCGTGTATGCCATTGCTAATTCGTTCGTTTCGCCTATTTGCTATTTGATCCGTCTAAACTCTTTCGGGTTATAGACCATTGCCCGCCAGTCGCCGTTGTTCGCTTCGCTTTTCGGCCCGCGCGAGAGAAAACCCGCTCCAAACCCGGCGATCGCACACACCATACCCACGAGGAGGATCGTCGCTACGCTCATACCAGACAGGAGCACGACGAACCCAAACACCGACGCGACGGGGAAAAGCCCTAAAAGGATTGTTCGAGGACGAAGCACGTGAGGCGTTCCTTCCCGCCCGGCACGGTGCCTGCTTCTTACGAGGAGAGCCGAGCCCAGGGGCAGCTATGAATCCGATTTTCGATGAAAAGACGCGCGATGGAGAAATCGCCCGCGCACTCAACATAGCGCTGCACGCTTTAAGCGTTCACTCTGGCGCGCAGGTCACGATGGAAGGCGAAACCTTCAAACTCAATTTTACCCGAGAGTCAGCCGCCATTATGCACGCTCTAAAGCTGCTGGGCGTGCAACCCAATGAAACGCTTCCCGCCCCCGACCTTGATGCCTTCGATTTGCGAAAAAAAATCCCGGGTGTTTAGCCCTAATGCCGTTCAGTTAAGCGACTGAACGGCATTTTATTTTGGTGCGGGAACTAGTTGTAAACGTTGCGCCGAGCTGT
>NZ_JALQDN010000081.1:0-90175 GCF_023631205.1 Caballeronia sp. NCF2
GACCGAGTCGTCAAATCCCGCCCCTCACGTTACTCCGTCCGGTACCTTAGAAAGGATCTTAACTGAACGGCATTAGGGTGTTTAGCCCGGGATTTTTGAAGGTGTCGTGCGGCTAGGCCGCCTCAGCAAAGAGACTCAATTGTATGCGGTCATGGCCTAACAGCCTGTCATGTTCCACGTCACTGATAGCGTTCGAGACGAGATGCGCGTCCAACTCGGCGGCCGTCAGATTCAGACGTTGAGCGAGTCGCGCGAAGTACTGCCCGCGCTTGGCCATGTCCTGATACCGCTGCGCCATACCGGTCGGCAACTTCACGATCCCCTCGTTCAGCCAGAAATGCGCTGAGTCGATTGCGTCGCGATGCTGCGTGTCCAACATGAAAGCAGTGTCATACGTGCACGTCACGAACGCACAGGCGGCTTCCGCGTCCACCTCAAACTGCGAGGCCTCTTCGAAATACACCGTCTGCTCGCCACCGGTCGTCCTCGCATACCGCCCGGGCCGACCCGGATGCCGATACGGATTCCACTGCTCTGCGTCGAACGAGCGCAGCCCGAGAGACGGTGCTTCCCGGTCGTACTGCCCGACCGGATACCAGCCGTGCAGGACGATGTCGGTCTTCGGCAAGCCGTCGAGCTTCGGAACCGGATACCGACGCCCAAGCACGTTCACGTCATGCCAGACCGCCAGCGCCGGAAACGCATGCGGCGCGTAGTGATGCATCGACAGAAATAAGTCGATGGCCACCAACTGCTGCGGCGTCACGAACTCGAACTGCGGCTCACACAACGCCCGGTTTTCTTCCGTATCGGGAATTAAACCAGTCACCAGTGCCCCCGAGTGCGCTTCGGCGCGGTCGCGTTCGGCCGCATCAATACTGCAGAGCTTTTTCAGAAGATCGACGCGCGTCAGGTAGCTGTATGTGTCTGCCTGGATGCGCGTGTAACCGGCGTCACTCAACGACCGGCCCACCAACTCGCGTCGCGACATGTCCCACTGGATCGCAAGCAGATAGTTGCGGAAGTCGTTCAGCGGTCGAAGATGCCCGTATTGCTCATCCTCGATCATGGCCTCCAGCGACTTGTCGCGATCACCGGCGACGCAACAGAAGGAGCACCCAAAACGCGAGCCGCACGCGGCGCGAGCACCCGATTCGCCCACCACGACACCGCACGTTCCACCGTTTCCTGCCCGGTAGATCTCGGACAGGCGGTGAATAGTGCTCGGTGCCAACGACGAGGGAAACGTCATGCCTTCGTCCGCGGCCAGCAGCGCGAGCATCGTCCACACATCATCGGACGTCCATTCGCTTAGCGGGCTGAGGGTCAGCGCCCCGGTTCTGCTTCGGACCGCAACCTCGGCGCTGTCGCGTCGCTCGGTCATGGCGACCGCACGGGAGGTACTTTCGTCCTTGCGCAGGCCGAGCACCGTGATGACTTCTCGAGCACCGTCCTCTGCCGCTCTGCGTTCAAGCAACGTTCGAAGACGGCCGCCCGGACGTACCTTCCACTCGTCGGCGCATGCTCTCTGCCTTCTACCGTCGCGTACGCCATTCTCAGCCGTGCGTACCAACGTGCCGCGCCCTATCGTCGAGACCACGAACTGGCTCGCCAACGACGGCGTCGTGACGTGGACTTGCACCGGCAACGCCGACGCTTCGATATACAACTGCAACTCGTCCAGTACTGAGTGCAGGAAGTTCGCGATCGTTGGGTTCTCGATGGTCGTGTCTGCCGACTGGACATGGTGGGTGATGGTCGTGCCGCCGGCACGGCGAATCGCCTCAAGCATCAACACCAGAGCGCACGTGCTGTCTTTGCCGCCCGAATAGGCGCAGCTCAAGCTATGGCCCTGTTCGAGGTAACGCTGCATAACGCCGATCGCAGCTTCCATCTTCAACAGGATTTCGTGTTCCATTTCTCTCGCTCCAAGAATATAGGAGCGACCCATTCGGGATTCGCTCCCGAATGGGTTAATGATTCAAATCAAAAGGCCGGCCGTCGCTCGTTGCGCCTCTTCCAGACCGTCGTGCGCTGCGGCAAACATGTCTGCTTGCCGGGTTGCTCGATCCAGCCGAGGAAGCGTCTTCGCGTACCGGCTCACGCTAGTACCGTCGAAGCTGTCGGCACCGGCGGCCGCGCAGATGCGGATGCGCCGCGCCGAGTTCACGCGACCGACATGCAAGTAGCAGTGACGCCGTCGCGCGAGGGACCCCCACACGTGCGCCGTCTGCTCTTTCCACTCTGTCGAACCGCCAATGAAGATGCCCACAGCAGGCGACAGCAACGAGGCGAGATCTTCAACCTGCATACCGTTCTGAACTGCGATCAGCATCCGGCACGGCATCCCGCGAAGTCGTTCCAGCCACTTCAACGAGTAGTCGAGCGAGGCCATCCCGCCCATGACGATGTCCGGAAGGACAAGCCAATCGGCCCGCTCGCCCAGCCGTTCGACGGCGACCGCAAACGCGTGCTCATCGAACGGCTGAGCTTGCTGGTACGCGGTCCAAGCGCCGTTATCCAACGCGTAGCGATCGAAGCCTTCAGTACGCAATTCGCCTTTAGCCGAGACCAACAAGCGCCAGTCGGCGCCCTTCAGTGCAGCCAGGTTGCGGCGTGTGCCGGTGCGACTGGCGTAACCGACGAGCGGCTGCCGATGCATGGCGATCCGCTCCTCAATTTCCGGGTCATCGTCAGCAGATCCATCGACTCCGTAGTAGTCAGCGTACGCCATCAGCGCTTGTGCGTAGCCGGTCTTCTGGCCACTGGCGTATTGCTCAAGCCACGGCGGCGTCATTGGCGCACCCCGTTTTGGGGTTGCACTCTGCCGCCGATGATCAGGAAGACTTTCGTATCGACGTTCCGAACCCACGGGCGAACTTCACCCGCGTGCGTCGCGGTGCCGGCGATGTAGCCAATCGCCGCTTCGAGGCTGGGAAACTGCTCGGGCGATGCGCCCAGCTTCGCTGCTTCAAACATAAAAACACTCCACACAAAGAATGCGGAGCGACCCCAGCGGGTCGCTTGCCCGCAGGGGTTGTAAAAAGAAATTAGACGGCGAGTTGTGCCACTTACTCGATCAGCTTGACGCTTTGCCACCAGCGACCGCCCGAAGGCAGGTCTCTGACGAAAGCGAAGTTCTCCGCTTCGTCGCGCGTAAGCTCGATCAGCCCGCCCTTCAAGATGGCCGCCTGGAGATAGACGACATTCGCGAGGGCGAGCGCGCCGTGCTGTTCGGCGATGCCGGTCAGCGTTTCGACGGCATCCAGCAATTCCGCATTGAACTGCTTCGCGTCAGCAGCAAGGCGCAGCGACATGTCAGCGTCGGCGATCGCGGCCACCACCGCATCGCATTGGGCTTGCGGGTCGTCAGGCCCATACTGCTCGGGCTTGATCCAGCTTCGGATCACCATGTCGTTCAGGACGTCGTCGACGAAATCGGTGCAGGAATAGGCCATGGAAGGCTCCAGTCAGGAAGTGAGGAAACGGAGCCGCCGTCAGATGCGACGCAGACGGCCGGTATCGAACGCAGCCGCGCGACGCAAGTACGGCGGACGCTGCGGCTGCGACTGAGCATTAGCCGGTGCAGCTTGCTCCGTAGGCGGCCGGTGAGGCACCGCATTCGAGTGAGACGGACTGCTGGCTGCCGCGAGCAGCAGCATGAGAAGGTTTGCCATAGAGAGAGCGCCGGAAGGCGCGAGAGAAGGGTCGGAAAGACGAGAAGCGCCCCTTGTGGGGGCGACTCCCCACAAGGGTTAATAAAAAATCAGGCGGCAAGCGCCTGTACGTCGATGACAGCGTCGGCCTCTGCCACAAGGTCGGGCGTCTGCGAGATGAAGAACTCCCGCTGATACCCGCCTTGGCGCAACACTTCGCGTTTCATGCGCATGAACTGCACTTTGCGCTCGGGATCGAGCGGGCCGTCTGACTCGTCGCTGAACAAGGTCTGATACGGCTGACCGGTGTTCTGCGCGAGATAGAGCGCGATGCCCCGCGTGAGGCACTCGTTGATCCAGACCTTCTGACCGCCGGACATGACGGAGACCGACTTGCTGCTGTCGGACTCGGCATCGTGAACCAGAATCTCGAAGCCCTCACGCAGTTCGCCGCTTGCGAGCGTGCGCTGCGTGCGGATCTCAACGGTGAAGCGCATGCCGTAGCACGCGAGCAATAGCTCGTTGACGGTGTGCGTCAGCGCTGGACCCGCGTCATCGATGGTCAACGCGATCACGCCGTCGTTACCCAAGCCCTTAGTTAGCAGCTTCCAATGAGCAATTTCGTCGGAGAGACGATCGGCACGAGACTGCGTGGCTGAGAACTTCTCCAACTCCAGCGCCAGGGCTTCCGCTTCGGTCTGCAACACACTCTGCGCGCGGATCGATTGCTCGATTCGACCATCCAGTGCCGCGACGGTCTCCCGGTTCGCTGCGATGTCGCGGTCAAGCTTCGCAATGGCGGCTGTCACATCGACGGCGGCCAGTCGCCCGACCTCCTCGGTAATGCGCGCAAGCTCCGCTTCCATACGCGTCTTTTCAGACTGGTACTTGGCGGTCCGTGCAGCACTTTCCTCGGCGATCGAACGCAACTCAGCTTGCGCCGCTTCAAGTCCCGACACGGCTGCATCGAGCAATGGCTTAGTGGCGGCAAGCTCTGCCGCCGCCTGCAAGGCGCGGCGCAACTGCACGGCCGCATCGGTGATGGCGACCATCTCAACACGCTTCGCCGCCAACTCAGCCGGCACCAGTGACAAGGCTTCGGCCTGCGCTTTCTTCTCGCGATACTCCGCGCGAAGATTCGCCACCGAAACACGCTGCACCTCCGCTTGCTCTTTCGCTTGAAAGGCTTGCGCGAGCAGCGGGCATTGCGCATGCATCGAATGACCGACGCACGGCACCTGCTCCGCCACCGCTGCCTGCTTGCTCAACGTGTCGAAGTGCGCGGCTTTCGTCGTGCCCTGGTTCATCAAGCTGGTAAGCGTCGCATCGAGCGTCGTCAACGTCGCGCGTTTAACCTCCAAGTCGGCAATGTCGCGCTGCAAAGGAGCAAACCTCGCTTCCTCGCGCGCAATCGCCAACTCGGCTTCCTCGCGCTTCGCCGCCGCACCGAGGATCGCCTCGCGGCGAGCCAGCGTTGCTTGGTGCGTGGCCACCGTTCGACTCAGCACCGAAACGCGCTGCTGACAGCGAACCGCTGCGGCTTGCTCGTCGTCGGCCGCGCTTTTCAGGGCACGCCCCACCTCGTCGCGGCGCACGCCCAGTTCGCGCAGACGCGCTTCGGTCGCAGCCGATTCGCTCTGCTTGGCCGCAAGCGTCGCCCGCTCTTGAGTCAGCTTGCTCGCATGCTCAAGCGCTGCATCGCGTTGCTCCCGAGCGACACGCAGGGTGTTGCCCTGCGCGACGATCGACTGCTCAGCGCCTGCTTTGCGTTGCCGCTTTCCGGCTAGCGCACCAAGCTCAAACTGGATGCCCTCAAGCGATTTGCCGAGCACCTTCGCGACCTCGCCGGCTTTCGCCGACAGTGCCTTCAGGTGGTCGATGCCAAGCAGCTCAGCCAGCAGCGTCTTGATCTCGCCCGCGCCGTAGGACGCGAGCGGCCGCCGGTTCTGAGCCGAGAACACGCTCGTGAAAAACGTTTCCAACGAACCGTTGATCGCCTCGACACAGCGGTTATACGACTCCGCCTTGCCGTCCGACACCGTTCCGTCAGGCAAAGACACCGGGCGCCACGTACCGTCGACGCCGCGATAGGCAAGGTAGTACTCTGCCTTGCCTGTCTTGCCGGGCTTGCGAAACGTGAACGACGATCGATAGCGAATGCCATCGTGCTCCCATTCGAGTTCCTTCAACGCGCTGGTGCCACAGATGTGATCCCAGTACGAGAAGGCGTCGACCGACAGCTTCGACGCTCGCGACGGCATGATCGGATACGGGTGCAAGTTGTCCATGATCGTTGTCTTGCCCGCCCCGTTAGGGCCGGTCAAGGCGATCAGGCCATCGGGCAACGTCTCCAGATCCAGCGTTACGCTTTCGCGTTTCATGCCATCGCGCACGCCAACGAAGCCTTCCAGAGTCAGTTTCAAAGGCCGCATGACAGGTCCTCCGATACGCTCGTCGAGGCGGACATCGCTGCCATCTGCGAGTAGAACGCGTCGTCATCTTCGTTGGGAAACGGCGCGTTCATCACGACAGACGGCACAGACTGCACCGCTGTTTTGGGCGCTTGAAGCGTTCCGTCTAGTGCGGCCGCCACGTTGTCGCAGACTCTGCCGAACTCGCGACGCGCGTTCGTAAGAAGCTCGGACCAACCGCTATAGCCGGTCAGGCTACGGATCTCGGCAGCAGACCACTGACTTGCAAAGCCTTCCTGGTAGGACCAAAGAAGGTGCTGCATTTCAACGGTCGGCGTAACGCCGATCTCGCACGCGCCGGGCGTCGTGGCGATCAGCAACAGCGTCTGACCGAACTGGGCCAGCACTGCGCCGCGGTACTGGCCGAACGGCTGATGCTGAATTGCAGCGGTAAAGCCTGCCAAATCGACCAGCGACTTTTGAAGATCACGCGATGAGCAGTCGCCCAACGCGAACGTCCGGACCCAGTTCGGGCCAGCGGGATAAAGACCAAACATGATGCACTCCGTTATGGTGGGCGGAGTGCGGCCCCGCTAGGGATCGCTCCCCGCCAGGGTGAAAGAAGAAATGAAACTGCTAGAGAAAGGCCCTGCCACTACAAATCGATGCGTCAAAGACGCGGTGAAACCTGTGTTTCGATAGCGACGTTGACAGTCGGCTATCGGAACACGGCTTGTGCGTGTTCAAGCAAAGGAGCCGTACTGGCCTCCCCTGCATGCGCGGCAACCTACGCCGCGAATAAATCATCGTTGAGCCACGAAAGCTGACTTGCCGAAGCCGACTCGACGATTTCCACCGTCGCATCGGGCATGGGCATGGGCAGTGCATCGTCGCCAACATCGCTATGCGGAGCTACGTGGGCCGTCAGCGGCGCAGACTCGGATATGCTCGACAATGCGTCAGCGTCGGTCAGTCGAGCCAGCACGCCCGCAGCGATTGCGTCCGCGTCCCCCGTTTCCAGCAACTGCAGCCGGTCAAGCAAGGGCGCCGGATCGACATCAGCGTGTTCGCACCAGCGCTCGAGCTTCCGATCAATTGACGTTTCGAGGCTGATGCCTTGGGCGCGTGACCGGACGACGGGAAGAATGCGAGCTTCGACCTTCAGCTCGGCCGCGTTGCCGAACAGCGCCGCGATCGCGTCGCGGTCCACTGACTGTTTATGCTCTTCGTCAACCTGCCAACGAATTCGCACGAACTTGTCGGTCGCATCGAGCGCGATTGCCGTCAGGCGTTCCATGTCGGGCGGTCCGTCAAAGTCGACGCAGATCGTCTGGCGAGACGGCGTCACGACCAGATCAGCTTGCGCGCTTCCCACCTCGACATTCCACATGAGGAAGCCCTTGTCGCCTTCCTCGCCGTAGTGGAATCGCCCGATCGAACCGGGATACGCCACAACGCGCCCCGCTCGCTCCCACTGCTGTGCTTTATGGATGTGCCCAAGCATGAATGCATCGCATTCGGCCTCGAATAGACTGCCAAGCGAAAACTCATGATCGAACCCCGCCATCGTCACGCCGTGCTCGGTCGTACAACCGTTGACCGTGCCGTGTGAAACCCCGACAGTCCGGATGCCTGCGGCACGAAGCTGCTGATTGACGCGCCCGGCAGCGACCAGATAGTCACCTAGGACGGCTTCAAGACCCGTCCCGGCTTCCTTGGCACCGACAGCAGCCGCCAGTTGCCCCTTGTTCACCGTGGGCAAGCAGGTGAACACGACATCAGCGCCGATTGCGAGCACCTCGCGCAGCTCGTCGTCCGAGAAAACCGGGCCGTCCGAGGGATAGAACCGCCCCTCGTGGAGGCTTACCTGCTGCACGCGTTCCGCCACGTAGATCTGATGCGTCGTTGCCATCAGTTCGAAGTTGCGCAGCGTGCCCGGAGGCTCATGGGAAAACGTGCCCTGCAGCATCAGGACCGGCATGCTGCCGCTCAGGCCGTTGATGCGGCGTGCGAGGCGGTTCAACGACGGCGCGTGTGCGTCGAGACGATGATCCGTCGCATCACCCGAGATGACTGCCACGTCGGCATGGGCCAACACCGCATGGTCGATGCCGAAACCGAAGCATCGGTCCGACTCTTCGAGATTTCCCGGCGCGTAGTGCAGGTCAGAAAAATGTGCGATCTTCAAATCGCCTCCTATAAATGAAAAAGGCCACCCGAAGGTAGCCAGTATTTGCCGATGCGCCGCTCGGGCGCGCTAAGAAAGGGATCGCGTTGACAGCGTGTCGCGGACTTTCATCAGTGCCTTGCCCAAAAGGTTCTGGCCACGCCACTTCGACTTGTCCGTGATGTCTGGATGATGCTCACCAAGACCCACGCCCCATATCGTGTCGTAAGGACTTGCTTCGACCAGTTCGGTTGGAGCAGTCGCAAGCAACAGCGTTCGCAGACCCGGATGCTGCGCGAACTTCTCACGGCATCCGACGTACACGATCGACTCGCGCTTGGCCTTCCATGTTTCGAGATCGAAACCTTTAACCTTGCGCCCGAGGGCTTTTTGTTCCTTGGGCAGATGCGTGGCGAGCACAGCCTGAGCGATGTCTTCGTCGCCGAACAGCTTGGCTTTCGAAAACATCATGAACTGTTCAACACTGACGAAATCGACGTCGTGATACGAAAAGCGGCACGGATGCCAGTTGCTAAATGCGTCCTCCGCGCCGAAGAACAGCGTGAAGTTGCCGACTCTACGCATTGGAATCTCCTTCGCGCGAACAAGTAGATGGGCCGCCGAAGCGGACGAATTCGATGCGCACGTGTGAGCGCGGTCGAAAGCATTTGAGCAAGCGGTTCTTGCTGAAATGCTCTCATGCGCGAGCGTAGAAGAAAGGATGCCAGCCCCCGAAGGGGACTGGCCAAGGTTAGACGTAGGCAGCTTGTGCAATCGCGTCCTGAATTTCGACGTCGAGCGAGGCGGGATCGTCGAGCGCGTTCTTGAGACGCGCATTCATCGCATCGACATCAGCGATGCGTTCGATCCAACCGCGACCGTACGTCTGGTGCGCGTACTTGCGGAAGCCGTTCTGTCGCTCCGGCTGACTTAGGCCCAGACGATGCAGCAGGTCCGACATGCGGTGACGCTTATCTTCCAGCGTCTCGTCGGGATCCGGCGAGTCGTCGTCATGACCATCGGCGCCGTCGATGCCCGATGATGCGCCATCGCCTGTCAGTGCGTCCTCGGCCTGCTGCTCTGGCTGAAGGAGCGGATCACCGATCGACTGTACTGTTCCGTCCGACTCCAGCAGCGCCACTGCACGACTGTCAGCATCGAGCGCCGGTTGAGCCTCCTCCGCGCCATCCAGCAGGGCGCCTAGGTCGATGTCGGCATCGAGCACCGTCAACATCTGCTTCTGACGCACGGCCTGGCCGTTATCGTCAATCCGCGTAATGTCGAACTCTTTCTTCGAGAGCCAGAAGCGCGTGCCGGTGAGCCTGCCGCGCGCCAATGCCACGGTCTGCATCGCCGAATACGCCTTCTGCAGCACGTAGATCGAGTTGGTCGGCAGCTCGATCAGCCCAAGCCCCTTCACGTCGGGAACCGCAAACAAGAAGTTTGCGGTTAGGTTGCACTTCCGGTCCTGATACTGCGGACAGACGTGAGGATCACAGACGCCATCGGGAATGTCGTCGTCTTGCCGGTGAACGACCAGCCGCCCACCGAAGGATCGACGGGCCCGCTGTGCACGTGCGTTACGCTCGACCGGCGCGTACGTCTTGCAATAGCGCTTGCCGTCGCGGTCGTACTCCGAGAAGTACTGTCGCCCGGTTGTCGTGTACGCGGCCATCTGATTGGGCACATTGCGCAGCCAGTCGTCGAACGCAAACATGATCGGGAAGCGGTATAGCCGCAACCCGTGACCGCGATCTTCGCCATACAGCCGCAGGATCTCGTCAGCCGTGTCCGGATTCGAGAAATCCGAGCGTCTGCAGACGAAGTAGTCGACGTTGCGCGGAATGAGCGCGTTGCGCAGCTTCAGCGACGTTTCGAGCACCTTGCCGATGGCTTCGAACGACTCACCCGCGGCCACCATGTCGCTATAGAGCTTGACCGCTTTTTCGTTGGCTTGATGCGCCCGCGTAAGCACTTTGATACCGGGTCGAATCTTGCCGATCGTGGGCGGGCGGATAGCTCGTTCTTCAACGAGGCTGCGCGGCGCGTGATCGAACATCTGAACTACTGCATTCATGATGGTTTCCTTGCGAGAAAGAAGATGGCGTTGGTCCGCAGCGTTTCAGCCTGAGATTGCATCTCTCGGGCTGCCGCACTGCCGCGACGTTCGGTGACATGGGAAATGAAGACAGAGCGCTCTGCGTCGCTGAACATCGCGACTCGAGCGACTTCGCACCGCTCACGCCAAACGGGGGACGCGGTGTCCGCCTGCTCGCGCTCGGTATTGATTTGATGCGTGATGGCCTCGGCGATACGCTGATTGAGGCGGTCGGGCAAAAGCATGGAACAGCACCTCCGTTGAGAAAATGTCCGGCCGCAGGAAGCGACAGACGAAAAAAAAGCCCGCTCCGGTCAGGGAGCGAGCTTCTTGAAATCGATAGAGAGACCTACGCGCCACGTCCCTTCCGGGGACGTGGCGTGCAGGGAGCGGCCGGACAAAGCCGGTGTCGCTCGGTCAGAGAACGTAAAGTCGTTCTCGCGCAGCATGGTCACGCCGCGCAACAGCCCTTTTCGGAATTACTTCCGCCGCAGGAATCACGGATCAGCCAACTTCGATCGTTCTACCCAGATCAGGCTCTGGAGAGAGAACACCCGAAAACCCGGGTTCGAACGATGTACCGGCGCAAATGAATGCAGCACAGGGTACGAGTATCACGGCTGAAATTGGGGAGTGTGTAGCGAGCACACTCAGCACAAGGAAGATTTCCACACCGGTAGCTATCCGGTCGGCGCATGCCAACGCACGAGGCGGGCACGACTTGCAGAAAAAAGATGGACTCCGGGCTTGGAGTCGAGGTCGATGCGTCGGTGACGCGGGGAATGGAGTTGAGTATCCGCGTTAAAGGCGGGCGCGTGCGCTCGAAAGCTAACGAAATTCATATAGCTTTCGCCCGATTGACTCTTGTCTAATCAATGAAAATTCTATGTGAGAGAGAACACAGACATACCGAAAATCCCATGGCTGCAACCGACCTAGAAGCGCCTGACGAAGACCCTAACCAAACCGCTGCGCTTGGCAACGAGAGCGCTGCGCAAAGCGGTCTTCGTCCGTTGAACCGCCTGACGAACGACAGTCGTCTCGCTCGCATCAACGGCGACACGCTGGCAAAAACGGAACTGCCCTATTACTCGTTGTTTGCGCGTGAATTCCTCCGAGCCGACTTCAACTTCGCGGCCGCAAAAATGACCGTTGCGCGCGGCGGCAAGCTCATCGCGATCGAGTCGGAGTTTCGCACCGCCGAGGCGTTCATGAAGAAGGCGCTCGCATGGGCAAGTAAGTTTCCGGGTCGACGTGCGCCGACTCCGCCCGAGATGGTCACGCTTGAGATCAAGCACGCCATGTCCGGTCGTCTTGTGCGACTCCTCACGATGTATGACCAGCTTTTCCTCAAGACGATGGAAGCGCTGATGCTGAGAACCATGACGGCTCCAGTACGCCAATCCGCGCTCGAGGCTGCCGAGGCACGCATCAATCAAATCCCTTTCTTGTGCATGCCGGACAACGACCGCTTTGCACCAGAAGGTGTGCTGCTTCCGGACTCGAACCGTACTCACTGACATCGGAATAAGACGTCCCTGCGCCTCGGGTTTGCGCCGCAGCGCTGGACTTGCTCGACCTAACAACGACGGGAGGACCCCGCATGGACTTACGCGAAATTCAACGACTGCATGCGCAGTTCGCACCTGACTCGATGATCATCGATCTGCCGCGGCAAATCGCTGCGCTCCCGGCGCCGGCCGACCTGACGGCAGACGCCAAGACAACCACGCTCAAATTGCGGCTTCCGAAGGCCGTGCCTGTCGCGCGCCGAAGCCTCGTGGCTGTCGGCATCGCCGCTGTCGTGGCTATGGCGGGTATGGGAGCCGCATCGTTGTACAAGTCGGTGGGCGCGTCCTCCGCGCACGACGTAAAGAAGACCGCCGCTCAGCCGCAATCCAACGGAAGCGAACGGCCAGCAACGGAAGGACCGGCAGTCGCCGCGGCGACGCGCCCGATCGATGCGGAGCCACCTCACCCGGTAGCGCTTGTTCCGATGCTGACGGGAAAAGACGTTGCTTCCGGTTCCCCAATCGGTCTGACGGCTGACCAGTTCAAAAATTCGCTGGGTACGACGAGCGGCCCAGCAGCGGGCGCGACCGCCAACAAGGCCGTTCCTCCCGTCTCGAACGATGATCAACGCGCGGCTGCCTCGCCTATTCATCAAGCTCGTCGCGACGCAGAGGCAGCTAGTCAGGCTTCCACTAAACCCGCGACGTCAGTGACGCCCGCGCAAGCTGCGGCGCAGCCTGCCGCCGAGGAACAAGCGTCGCAACAACACGCGACACCGGCCCGTACGCACAGCTACCGTCATCGCTCTCATTCGCGAGATGAGCAGGCAAGCGATGGCGACACCGGGTCGGCTGCTAGCAAGAAGTCGGCACCAGCGAACCGCGCCGGCTCGAACGAAGTGCAGATGTTTTAAGGAAACGACACCATGAAAACCGAACTCAATATCACGCTTATTGCGCGCGGCTGCGCGATCACCGGCGACATGGTCGTGGATCACGGCATTTCGTTCTTCGGCCTGCTCGACGGCGGCATCATCTCGACGCAGGGTCTGCTGCACATCGGCGAAGGCGGACTCGTGAAGGGCTCCGCGCAGGGCGAGCACGTTCGCATTGACGGGCGCGTCGACGGAGATGTGCACGCTCGGGGCTCGCTGGAAATCAACGGCCAAGTCTCGGGCGACATCTTTTACTCCGGCACGATCCGCCTTGGTCCGCGTGCGTCTTTGAATGGCACGCTGAAGCGCGTTGCAAGAATGCTCACGATCGAGGCGGATTCGACGCCGGACGAAGGGCCTATCGCCGGTCCGCGCCTGGACGACGTGAAAGGCCTGGAACGCGCGGAATCAAATGTGACAGAGCTCTCACGGGCAAAGGCCTGAGCGCCTATAAGCCCGATGCTTCACCGAAAACCGGTCAAAGTCTCTGAGAACCCATTGCGCCGCCGGGGGCGGCTACCGCCGGTTCACAGGTTCGGACAGATGCGCAGCGGAAAGCGCTCGACGCCCCACTGGACGAGTTTTTCGGTACTTCGGCCGACGATCTCGAAGCCCCGCCCGCGCCTCGTTCCAAGGTCTCCTGGCCACCGTTGGATGCAAGTATGACAACCCTCGTTCACCTCTTCGGAATCTCCCCCAACGTTCTCGACCTTGTTGGAAAGTCCCTCGTTTTCGCGCTCTTACTGGCCCTCGCGATCGGCATACAGTTCGCAAACATGAGCCTCGTTCGCTTCAAATCATCCACTAACGGCGACGAAACGACGCCGGCACGCGACGCATCGACTCTACATTCGGCACCCGGGAAAGGAGACGCAAGTGCGTGAGTATGCGCGATTGGATAAGGACACGACCACAGGATGGGACGCGACAGCCGACCATGAAACCGATTGACCCGATCTTCGACTTCCTCACTGTGACGTGGGACGCGGCCGCGCAAGAGGCTGCTTTCGAAGGCCACTGCTTCTGCATGCTCGATACCGGACGACTCGTAAATAGCCAGTCGATGCCCGTCGACACGCCTCATTGGAATCGACCCGCTTACCAGTCCGTCGCAAGGTATAAACGCGCTCTGCAACGCAAGCGCTAGCAATGTCGACTCCGTCTGCGCCGCCGCTGCGAACTAATGTCGCGCCTCGATCGGACCCAAATCATGGGGTTTTGTCATTGACGGCATGCTGAAAGCGGAAGCGCGCGAGAACGACGCGAACAAGAAGGCCGCTGATGCGAAGGTAGACGCGGCGGAGAAGTAAGAGATTTCAGGTTAGGCACGTCTGCGGCCTTGCCTCTGAATCTTTGTTGCAAGAAAGCCCCAAGACCCGCCTTGAGCGGGCTTTTTTGCTTTCATGCCGCCGGTCGACCTCGCGCAATAGGAACTGGGAGACGCTCTCCGGAGAGTGTCCCGTTTGATTTGAGCATCCGGCTAGCGCCTTGAATTTGAAGCACAAATGGCATGTTACAAAACGTGCCGAATATGCACATCCCCTTTATTCGGCACGCTTTTCGTGATGTGAAAGCCGGCCGAGGCTCGCTTTGTGCGCATCGAGATCCAACCACCCATCGTTCAAATGCGTCCAGCAAACGGAACTCTGCAGTGTGGAGTTAGGCCGCGATTGCGCTCTGATTGAGCTGCGCCTCAACGACAAACCGGGACTCGAAGTTCTTCGCCGTCCCTGAGATCATGAGCGACTCTCTCGCACGCGTCATTGCAACGTAGAACAAGCGCCGCTCCTCCGGTTCAGTGGACTTCGGGTCCGGCACGATCGACTCCTCGCTGCGCGCCATCCAGACGTGGTCCCATTCCAGCCCTTTTGAACTGTGCATCGTCGTCAGGATAAGCGCGCCCGGGGTCGGCTCATTGTTGTCCTGGCGCAGGAACAGCAGCCGCTCAGCGAAGCTGCCTGACAGGCGCGACAAGACGTCGTTCGTCGCTTGAATTGCGCGGAGTGCGGAATCCTTCTTCGCGTACTTCAACATCCACTCGGCGACGCCCGAGAGCGTCAGCGAATAGAACTTGCGATCGCAGAGGCTTTGCCATTCAGCGAGCCGCTTCATGAACTCGCGATAGTTCGTCGCCACGTCCTCGGGCAGCCCGAGATCAACTAACTCCGCCCGCCCCTTCTGCGTCAGTTCCGCACCCATGTCCGCGTGGAGGGCGCGTAGCTGTTGGGCGGTAAGCCCGAGGTGCGCCAAGACTGCATCGAGGCCCGTGTCTTTGATTCGCTCAACGATTTCAAGCAGGTTGCACATCAGCGCGCCCTCCGGGCGGCTAAGGACGGACGCGCCCGACGCACGGTAGTACTTGATGCCATGCGAGCGGCAAACGGACTCGAGCGGATCCAGTATGCGGTTGGTGCGCGCCAGGATTGCGCACGACTGCCCTTTCGCGAGCAACGGCCCGAGCACCTCGACCGCCGCGGTTGCCTCCTCATACTCATCTGGATGGCGAGACGTTTCCACAGTACCGCCGGAGCCCTTTTCCGCACGCAGCACTTTTGCGATGCGGTCGGCGTTATTCCGAATCACCCGGTCCGCTGCGCCCAGAATCTCTGCGCGGCACCGGTAGTTGCTGCCCAAGACGACGGGCTTTGCCGCGAACGACTGGATGAACGACTCCATGCCCCGATAGCCCAGCGCCTCACGAAACGCGTAGATGCTCTGGTCATCGTCGCCGACGACCGTCACAACCGAACCCGCCTTCGCATGAAGCTCGATCCACCGGTACTGCAGCGGGTCGGTATCCTGAAACTCGTCAACGAGCAGATAGGTGAACGCGTATGGGGCAATCGTGCCCTGCTCCATCCCCTCCACAGCGAGGCGCAGCATGTCCTGGAAATCGATCTTGCCGTTACGAGCAAGCGCGTCCTGATAGGCGTGATATAGCTCGCCGTCGGCAGTATCCGGGTCGCACCGACCAAAATTGGTTTTGATCTTCTCGATCGTTGGAATGACGTCTTCTGCCTTTCCGTCGCGGCCGAGTTCCTGCATCACGCGGATCAGCAGGCCAAGCCGGTCGCCATCGGAGGCGATATCGAGTGGCCGCACGCCAGGGCGTTTCAGTTGCTTGAAAGCGAGCGAATGAAAGGTACCGGCGATCAGCCGCTTCTTCGCCGACTCGCCGGCGGCAGCCAGGATTCGCTCACGCAGTTCGAGCGCGGCGTCCTTGGAGAAAGTGACGGCGCCTACCGTCGCGGCGCTGTCTTGTAGCAGCAGGGCTGCTTTCGTGGCGATCGTTTTCGTCTTGCCCGCGCCCGGGCAGGCGATCGCCACGCAATGCTGGCGCAACTGGGCGACTTCCCGTTGCTGGGGATTGAGTTCGTCCAGCATCGCGCCTCCTTAGTTGCCGCGGACCGTCGTCATCAGCTTCAGGTGCGTCATGTACCCGCGAATGCCAAGCGGGTCGAAGCGCTTGAGGAAGTTGACGGCTTCATCGTCGACGTCCGACTGATCCCGGATGCCGTTCCAGACCATGAAATCGAAGTGATCCATCGCGCGGTCGAACTTCATAATGACGCCCAACACGCGCATCGAAAAGCGCGAATATGCCTCGACTTCGATGTCCATCGCGGGCATCGGGATCGTCGGCTCGAACACAAATTCCTTGTTGACCCGAAGCTCCGCTTCCTTTTGCTGGCGGAAGCCTTCGGCTACGCGAAGTTGCTCTTCCACGTAGCGCTCGATGCCCGCGAGCAGCTTTTCGAGCGCGCTGTTGACGACTTCCTTGTCGTTCTCGCCGAACGTCGAGCGGCCAAAACGCTGCATGTTGATGCTCATGCGGTTGATGTACGGCCACCATTGTTCGAATAGCGGCTTCAGGCGCGTATGGTTCAGACGCACGCGGGCGGTCACGACTGCCGCACCGGAAAGCTGGCGGTCCAGCAACTGACGACCGATTTCACGGCGGCGCTTGATGATCGAGATACGCTCAGCGGCAGGCAGATCGCGGAAGAGCTTGCGCGTCTTGGCGACTTCCGCACGCTTCATGTCGGCGTCGTCGTTAGAGATAACGCCTTCCTTCTGAAGGCGGTCTGCGTCGGCCTCCATCTGAGTCAACTCGCGCTCGAGCTCGCCGTCGTCCGCGCCGTCGGTCGTGAGCGGCGCGTCGGCCGTACCTTGTTCAAGTGCGCTAAGCGCGACCTTCTCTTCACTGCCGGGTTCGACAACCGTGCTCATTCGCCGTTTCTCCTGGACCGCATCGGTCCCGTTTCATCGTTGGGGATCAGGCAAGCAAAGCGCGTTGCCCATATTCAACATTGTTGCGGCGGTGGCAGCGTGCGAAAGCTCGAAACGGTGGCTATTTAGAGCGCCTTTCACCGAATTATTGGCGCGCTCTAGGCTGGAAGCGAAGACGAAGGCGGAAAAAACAAAGGCAACGCTATCCGGGTAGCGTTGCCTGGGGGGAGATGAAGCAATTTGTTTGTCGAACTGCTAACGAGTCGTGCGACGTTTTCGCTATCTCGACGACTGGAAGGACTCGGCAGCTTTCCACAGGAGAGCTCCGAGGAGCGCAGCAACGGCGACCCAATACCCGACCAAGACAGGCAACGGAACTACCAGCACCGCGAACAGCGTGCCGGTCACGAGCAGCAACCCGTGGCCTGCCAGATGGAAAGACAAGGGACTCACGAAGCCCGCTGCCGACGCTTTGATCTTCCTCCGCGCCGCACCGTCGATGAACATGCCGATCGCAAAAAGCAGCGTCCCGATGATCCACATCTTCATAACCATCGCGCGGAACAGCATCCGGTAGACCAGCAGCCAGAAGTTTTCGGTCCACGTATGTGCGAACGATGAGAACCCGCCGTCGTCCAAGCCGCCTACCTTTCCCGAGGCATTCAGCGTGCGGTGCAGCAGCCCGCTATCGACAAAAGCACGGCGGAACTCGTCGTTGGCGCTACGCATCGCGCGGTCGACCCGGTCCTGCCCGACTGACTCAACGAGAGAATGTGTTTCCGCTTCTGGCACTTCGAATAGCTTGCGCTCCGGGATCGCCGGCATGACGGCGATGGCAAGCACCGGCACGAGCAGAAACCACACCTTGATGTGCGAACCGAACCGACTAGCCATGTAGCACCTTGACTAGCATGAGGGCGGGCACCGCGACGAGTGCCATCAGTCCGCCCCAGAACAGCGCAGGGCGGAATTCGGCGATTGTCGCCAACGCATAGCACCGGGCGCCCGCGCCGTAAGTGAATTCCTCGGGCACCGCTGCATTGACGTCGCCGTCAAAGGCGGCGGCAGTGTCGCGCGCCCGCTGAGCCGTGCGCGGCTCAACTCCGGACAGCTTCGCTATGATCGTAACGGTGAGCGACATCGTATTCCTCGAAGTAACGGCGGAAGGCTTCTCCTTGAAGCACGCGTGCGGCGAGCTGAAACGCGGCGGTGCGCTCAGTGATCTCGTCCGGACAACGCTCATCGACCATCTCGAACTGGTACTCGAAATGGCGCGCTTCGAACGCGGGAATCGCCTCGACCATCGGGCACCACACCGATACCTTGTCGCCAAACCGCGCGACAAGCCGGCGGGCGTACAGCGCTTTCGACGGTTCGAACAAGCCCTGCATGAACGCGATGTGCTGGTCACCCGTGCGCTTCGCGCGCCGGAAACCATCTAGCGCCGACTCGATCATCTCCGCGGCCAGCGGCCCTTTGTCTCCAATAAACCGCTCGCCGATGAAGTCGGCCACGCGCGAGCACGCGAGCTCCAGCTCCGGTGCGACATTGAAGACCGCGACCAGCCTGTGCGAGAGCTTGTGATCGCGAATGATGTTTTTATATGCAGCGGACATAATCTTGTGTTTTAGCCTTCGATGATAGGAATTCGACCCTGATACACGGCACCGCCAGAGATGCGCATGAAGTACTGCAGATTCGGCAAACTGTGAAGCAGCTTCACGGGAATGAGCGGCACTTTCTCCAACTGGATGGACCGGGACTGCGATCCGCTGAATTCAAGCGCATGCGCCTCAGTCGTGGTATTGGTACTGTTCGACACGTTCACCACGCGGATCGCAGTCTCTCCGACCTTGTCCGAGAACCACTTTGCTGTATCTGAGTCCTCTAGTCTAAGCACCACCTGATTATTGAGGTTGCCCAAAACCTGTAGCATTTTCGCTGCGTTTCCCAGTTTCGCTTCGAGGTCGGCGCGTGCCTGGAATGCGACGAACGCCTTGAACCCTGCCCCGCGTCCCTTGTTCAGGATTTGAATCACCTGCTCGTTGATGGCCTCAGCGATCTCGTCGATGATGAGCACGACGTCGGGCTTCTCAGCGTAGAAGTTGTAGATCGCGCCGCAGACGGCCGCAACGTCCGACAATGCCATCGACGCGATCGCCTTCTGGACGATGTTGTTCGACAGCGAGTCGAGCCCCATGTACAAGACCGCCTTCTGCTTGATGATCTTGTCGATGTCCCATATTTCGCGCTCGTCCTCGAAGTCGTCCGCCTTTGGCGCCAGCATGAGGCCCGTTTCGCCTGTGGCCAGCATCTGTAGCAGCGGCAACGCCGACGCGATGATCTTCATGTAGTGCTCGCGGTCGTGGGTGTGTGTCGCGATCAACCCATCAATCGTCTCGTGCCCGCGATCGTGAGCGGCGAATCGGTCTAGATACAGCTTCACCATTCCGTCAATCATCGAAACGTCGTTGCGGCGCTGCGCGTCTTTTACCGTCGCGGTGACGGTCAATTCTTCCCAGTCCGTCAGGCCGTTCTCGATAAAGAATCGTCGCAGCCCACGGTCGAGCAAATTGCCAATGCCTGACTGTGCGTATTTGAGAATCGATCGCAAGTTGGGCTTGTCGCCGACGTACAGCTCGCCTTTCACGGCACGATCGATGAAGAGAAAAGCGAAGTCTCGGAATTGGCCTTCCTCCATTAACTGAGCAATGCGCGACGGAATTTCCGACGGCTGCGACCAGTTTTCGAGCGGATTAAGGCGGATCGACTCGTGCGGCTTGGCCTGATTGAAGTACAGGAACTTGCGGCCGGTGCGCGCGCATTCCTTTTCCACGCGCTTCTTCCACTCGTCATCGTTCTTCGGGTCAACGATGATCAGGACGTCCTTTGCGTTGTGGATCACCTGCGTGGAAATGACTTCGTAGGTGCGGGTCTTTCCCGCGCCAGTCGTGCCCGCCACCAGCGTGTGACCGCCCATCGCCTTATAGTGAAACGGCACCTCGACCTTCTGCTGTTCCATACCGTGGATCCAGGACGATCCCTGCGGCATGCGGTCACGAATGCTGTCCCGCGGGCCGAATAGCCGCTCAATGCGCGCCTCCACGGTCCTGCCGGTCTCGGTTTTGGACAGCCACTTCGGCAACGACGGAATATCGGTTACCGGCATCCGGAGGATTTCGTGGGCAATCTGGGTATGCTTCTGCGTCCACTCGTATCCGATGCCCAGATACATCGAGTCAGCTTTTTTCCGCATCGCGTTCTGCGTGGCAAGGAGCTTTTCGATTCGAATCTTGCTCAGCCATTTCGTTGAGATGGCCATACGAAAGCTCAGCGCCTTCCATATCTGAAGCGCGCGGATGGACAGTAGCACCGCGCCGGCTAGCGCAAACGCCCAGCCGTAGGGCATCCCTGAGACTAAGATGCCAACGATGACGATGGGCCAAACGAGAAACGGTCGAAACTCATAGATCGGACGGAAGTGATTGACGTAGTTCATGCCGCGGGTCGCTCCACGATGAGACGTCCGGCGCGCTCGACAATGCAGATGTCATTGCCGTGTGCGCGCATCAGGAGGCTGCGCTTCTTGAGTTGTTCGACAAGGGTATCGCTCGTGATGCCGTATCCGCCGACGAGCCGCTTCTTGACGGCCAACCCCTTTTCTTCCCACGTCACTTCCGCCTTTCCGGTCGCCACGTCGCCAGCAAGGGCTTTGAAAAACTCTTTCAACATTGCAGCGCCGGGTCCCAGGAGTTCCGTCAAGTCTTCGTCAGACGGCCCGGCCCGGTTTGCATTGGACCGCGCTGGACGCGCTGCGGCAGGGTCGATCGGCGCCGGGCGCGACGCAGCCGCGCTCGGGCCGGCCGAGGCCTCAGCCGAAGCCGCACCAGCGGCCTGTGCTTCGCTGCGCTCCAACGCATCGAGCAACGACTGAGAGAACTTCGGCGCAGAGGCGCTTGCCTGCTGCTCCGACGCGGCCGTTGCTCCAACAACGGCAGACTGCGGCTCTGAGGTAGTCGCCGGCGGTACGGGCGCGACCGTCGCGGCCGGCTGTCCCTGCTCGACGGACGAATCGATACTGGCCGGGGCGGGCGTCGCGACGAACTGCGGCTCAAGCGCGAGCGCGACGTGCACGGCTGAGGGAACGTCATACTTCACCGGCGCGAACACGGCGCGTTGAGCCTTGCGCTCGAAGTCGACCGCAACGTCCATGGCCTGCCGCACTACCTTGTGGACGAGGGGTTCGAACCCCTGCGGGCTGCGCTCGGGATTTATCGCATTGAAGAGGTCGTCCAACACCGCGGTGTCGAACCCTGAGAGCAGCTCTGGCGTGATGACGGTCTGGGCAAACATGGCCGTGCGCATGCGCTCATTCTTCAGTGGCGTCACGCGCCGCTCAACGGCGAACTGACCGGTTCCGATCCACGTGCCGAACGACCCGTGCGCCGCCGGATTCCACTTGGTGCGGTCCGAAAGCCGCACCATCTCGAAGTGGCGAAACGGCTCGTCAAGCAGCGAGCATGCGGCGGCCAGGAACACGGCGTAGTTATATTGCGGCTCGAGCCGGCGACGCTTGTCGGACGTGAGATCGGCCGCAAACTTCTGCCCACCGGCAAGCCGCATGGCATAGAACGTCGATTCAATCGTCGCGCGGAATGCACCGCCGGGCTCGCAATGCAACTCGGGCGTCAGTGGCATAGACGAAAACCAATTCGCGCAGCGGCGTAACACTGCAAGCCACTTACGCGCGAATTCCGTTTCAGTGCTCTCGTTTGCGCATTGACGAACAAGCTCAATGCGCTTCAGGTGCGTAGCGAATAGGTCCTCGGCGAGGATTGCTTGGTGAGCGGCGATCATGGAATGAAACCCTTCGCCAACTTCAGCGCCGCAGTGCCGGTTGCGCTTGCGCCGCCGCCAAAGATCGCCGCAAGCTTCGGAATCTCGAGCGACAACAAAAGGATAAATATCGCCAGATTAAAAACGTACATCGCGTTCACCGTTGTTGCACCACCAACGCCAGACGCCTTCGACACCGCGTCGCCGATTGAGGATCCGACAAGTTTCATCAAGATCGCAACGACGACGACATACATTCCGGCGCTGATCATCCAGTCCAGCCACTTGACAAAGTAGTTGCGGGTGTAGGACGAGAAAGCGAGAGCGATCGCGATTGGCCCCAGCACGATCCCAATAGCCGATTGAATCTGCCCTACTGCCGAGTAGTAGATGAAGACGATCGCCGCCAAGCACATGAAGAACGCGGCGAGCAACATGACCGCCGCATCAGACAGGACCGCTGGAATATTCAAAATCCTAATTGACTTCAACTTTTCCTTTAGCCCGTCAAAGATGACGCCTGCCAAGTGCGCCATCTGGCCACCCGTCGAGGAATCGGACGCGCCACTGATATGTGCTGCCAGATCCTTGAACCATGTCCAGAACCCGCTCGCACTCGACGTGTAGCCGAGGTAGAGCGCGACGAAGATGCCAAGTACAGCGACCTCCTCGAATAAATTGACCCAGGCAGAGATCGGATGATGGGTGCCGGCGAATCGAACGCCGACGAGGACCAGCGAGATGACGCCCAAACCCCAAGCGAACTTGTTCGCCTCGTCCATCACGCCAGAACTCGCAGTTATCGCGTTGGGTATCAAATTGCCTACTAGCGAATCGATTTGCGTGACGGCCGTCTGTGCGCCCTTGCCGAAGTCGCCGTCCGGACTGGCAAGCGCCGCTGTTCCAGCGTCCGTCGCAGAACTTGGCGAAGCGTTAGCCGCTTGCGCGAACGCGCCAGTCTGGAAGATCACCATGGCGACGATCGTTGCCAGGAGCAGGACAACCGTCCTCAGCGTACCCATTAATGAATGTGCCATCACTGCCCCAGTACTTTTGACGACCCGATTTGAGCGTCGAAGGCAGCGCGCTGCTGGTCCTGCTTAGCTTTGAGAGACGCTTGCGCCGCATTGTTCGCCTGCTGATCTACGATCGTCGCCGAATCCTTCACGGCATCGCTTCGCTGCTTGGCTGCCATCATCGTCAGAAGGTCGCTGTTCTGACTGGAGATGATGTCCAGCATGTGCGTGGTCAACTGTGCGGTGGCTTCCATCGTCGGCGACATGTTCAGCTGGTCCTGAATTTCTTGCCGGCGCTTGGCGAGCGTGCTGACGTGCGATATGACGTCGTTGCCCTGCTGGAAGAGTTGCTTGGCCGTCTTGTCGTTGTTCTGAAGCAGCGTGTTCTGGTCCGTGAACCACTGCTCCGGCGTCTTGCCCGACTGCGTGATAAGAGCCTGGACCTTGCTCGCGTACTCCGCGTTGCTTTGCAGGCCACCGTACAAATCCTTCAAAGCGTCGGTGTACTTGCTGAGGCTCGAAATATCGCTCGTGATGCTTTTGAACTGTGCCAGCATCGCGGACGGATTGAGGTTGGTCGCCTGCTTGAGCTGGTTGAGCATCATCTGGTACTGATAGACGAGGTTCGAATCCTGATAAACCTCACCCTTCACGGCGGCCGCGGCGGTCATCGTGTTCTGAATGAAGTTGGACGCATCGAACACCGGCATGTTCGCGTTCGCGTGTTGCACAAACCCGAGCGTGAGCACGCCGGTGGCTGCGATGCAGCGGATCATTTTTTTCATCATGGCGGTACCTTGCGGATAAAGCGTTAAGCGTTGACGAGTACGTCGCGCACGTACTCCTCCTGCCACTGTGGGCTGCCGGACTTGACGTGCTTGTCGAGGAGCGCCTGCGCGCGACCATCTGAGCGCAGGTAGGCGAGCGCCTCCTTCGGAAACTGGGCCTGCAGCATCCGGCTTTGTTTCGCCGTCACCCACAGGTAGTCGCGGTTTGGCACCGCGTCGGAAATCATCTTGATCTGGTGCTGCGTCAGACCAAACACTTCGCTGTACAAGCCTTGGTTGTTTATCGCGTCGCTGTTTGGCAGATAGATGATGTTTGGAATGTTCTCTTTCAGAATCTCGAAGTTCGGGACGCGTGCCAACTGCCCAAGCGACTGCGTGGCCATCACCAGCGCCGCGTTGAGCTTTCGGATCGTCACCGCCCAGATTTCGAGGCGCGCATAGAACTTCGGATAGGTGAAGAAGAAGCCCGCCTCCTCGATCTCGATCACCGTGTAGCGCTTGCCGTCGAGAATCTGCGCGATCCGGTAGAACGCGTAGTCCATGAACAACGCGGCGGCCACCGGGAAGTTCTGGAACAGGTCGCCCATCTCGATCGACAGGTCGTCGGATATGGCGAAGCCGTCTTCGGCGTGGTCGAAAAACTTGCCGTTCTTATTGCCTTCCGTCCACACCTGCAACCGCTCGCGCAGATCGGCGGGCAGCAGCGTGATCAAGCTCGACAAGCGCCACTTCTCAGCCGGGAAGCCGAGCGCCAGCGTCTTGATCCGGTCGTAGATTTCGGTCTGCTGCTGCGGCGTGCAGGTATAGTCCTCGCCCTCGATGGCAAGCTGCACCCAATCGGCAACGTACGACCAGTGCTTCTGCTCACCGATCAGCGAAAGCGGATTGACCGAGGTTGCGGCCTCGAAGCGCCCCGTGGCATCGATGAACCGGCCGCCCCCGAGCAGTGTCGGGATACGGGTTGATCGGTCCTTGTCGAAGCGGATACGGCGCGCGCCGTGGCGGCCCGTCTGCGTCATCAGGTAATTCAAAAACACCGACTTGCCCGCGCCGATCGGACCAACGACGAGTGTGTGCGCCTTACCCCCCGGATGGTGCAAGTCGAAATACTGCAGGGTGCGATGGCGGGTGGGCAGACACGTCAGCGGCCCGGTTTTCGTACCGGACTGCTGCGTCAGCCATTCGTTGACCTTCGAACCCTCGCCCACACTGCAAAGCGGGGCGATGTCGGAGACGGCAGGCGTCTCAACGAACTGCAGGCGCTTTTGCTGATCCCAGCGACCCGGCAGCGTCGCGCTCCACGAGGCGAACAGATTCGTCTTTTCCAGAATCACGCCGAAGCCAGCGTTGCCGATGACGCCGACCACCTGACGCGTCGCGTCCTCGCACTCTCCTGGCGTGCTCCCATAAACGACCACCGAAATATTGGCGAAGCCGTACTGCTGGCCTTCGGCGTCCAGCTTTGCGAGCGCGTCACCCGCCTCCTTCGCCAAGATTTCACGGCCTTCGTCGTTTTTCTGCTCTTCCTTCGTTGCCCACTGCTTGAGGATTGCGACCGGGTTGAAGGCCGCGACCTTGTAGAAGCCGCGAATCTTTTTGATGTACGCGCTCGCCCGCGAGGTGTCGAGGAAACGGAACATCACGCAGACGTCCAGTTCCGCGTCTACCTGCGAGAGGACGTCGAGCGCCGCTTCCTGAAAGCCCATCCATTCCTTGATGCCGATGATCCGCGCGTACACCTTGCCGTGCGCCGATTCGAACATCAGTTCCGTGGCGCCGATCGTGACTTCCGTCTCGGTCAGGTGCGTGTCGAGCATCGTGACCGGATAGCGCACGCGGCGCTTGGGCGACGACGGATTCGCTCGCTGATGCAGAAACGACAGAACATTCTGAAGCTGCAGCCGCTTCATCTTCAGGCGCGTGACGCCGCCGACGAATCCGTCGATCACAGACTCGAACCGCTTGATCTCGTTCTGGATCTTGGTCAGGTCGAACGCGAAGGCACTGCGTGCGAGGATCGTGTCTTTCGCCGCTTCGAACATCGCGACAGCCAAATTCTTGCCGCCGACCGTCATGTGATAGCTGATCTTGTCGAAGATCCGCGAGATGCCGGTTTCAGGCGTGAACGCCAGCGCGAGCGAGTGCGAGTTTTTGAAGTACTTGCCGCTGCCAATGATCGCTTGATTGATCGCGTCGACGCGCGCATCGGCTTCGGACGCGAACGTGCCGTCCATGCCTCCGCGCACGCGCCGGTGCGACATACGCCACCACGCGGTCACGCGGTGATCGAAGTTGCGGCATGCGTGGTCGAGATTGTCGCGGGCGGCCGTGATGTCGCCCGGATTAGGCGAATCGGCGTCGATGCCTTCAAACTCGAACACAGTCAGCAACGACCCGTCCTTATTGAGCACCAGTTCGGGCGTGACCATCGTCGCCCACGGCGCGATTTCCTGCACCGCGCGCTTGGTGAACATCGATTTCAGCATGGCAAGTCCTGGTCAAAACCGTAGGGTCGCTTGAAGCGTGCGCTAAAACGGCTGCTCGGCCCCGGCTCATAGACGTCCGGGTAGCGGTTGTACACCAGCATCACGATTCGCCACCACGGGTCAGTCGAGCTTTTCCAGCGCAAGAACACGTGCACCACCACGCCGACAATGAGAAATCCTGGGGTCCAGCTCGTGTAGGTGAGCAGCGCCGTCATCGTCCCGTTGAAAATGGCGAGTCCCCGGTCTGCGCCGCCCATTTGGCGCGGCAACGACAGGCCTCGACTAACCTTGTGCTGGCGCATATCAGCAGGCGTTAGCCATGTGAAAGTGGCTCTGCATGATCGGCACGGCGACCGACGCAATACCGAGGCCGACCAGTACCACCGAAAACGTCTTGGCGATATTGCTTTCCGAGTTCGCGACTGCGACGCCGCCTAGCGTGATCAGCACGATGCCGATGCCGTACAGGTACGGGCCGCTGATCAAGTTGCTGATCGTGCAGATGATGTCCGTCAGGCCCGTCAGGTTAGAAAAATCCCCCGCTGCCATCGCGGCGACCGACACGACGCTTAGCAGCGCGCCGACCAACATCGACTTGCCCGGGCGCAGGTGCTTCGCGACCGTGGCGGCTCTATTCATTACCTTCTTGCCCTTCATTTGATGCTCCCGTTAAAAAACGCGTTGTAGGTCGTAATCGCTGTTTTTGAATCCCCGGATTTCGAGGATTTCGGAGACGTGCCGCATCTCGCCGGTGCGCTTGAAATGCACGACGTAGTTGAAACAGTCAGCGATGTTTTTGCGCATGTCTTCCAGCTCCCACCGCGATCCGGTCGGGATGCCGAGCATGGCGAGCGATTCAAGGCGGCTCAACGCAGTGCGCCCGTTGTTCGCGTGAATGGAGGCGAGACCGCCGTCGTGGCCGGTGTTGAGCGCCTGCAGCAGGTCATACGCTTCGCCACCGCGCACTTCACCAACGATGATGCGGTCGGGGCGAAAGCGCAGGCACAGCGCGACGAGCAGTTGCGTCGTCACGTTGGTGTCGGCGTTTGAGAGCAGCCGCACGCGGTTGGGCACGTGCAGCTTCAGTTCCATCGTGTCCTCGATGGAGATGACCCGCTGGTCGGACGGAATCTGTTCGATCAGTGCATTGAGGAACGTCGTCTTACCCGCCGACGTGCCGCCGGCGACGAGCACGTTCTTGCGCGACTGAACGAGCGCGACGAGCGCGCGCATGAGCGCTTCATCCTCAATGCCTTCCTCGAAGTGAATGGCTTCCGCGTGTTCCGGTCGCGCGTTGGCTGCCGAGAACGCCCCCATGTTCACGTAGTCCGACAGCGTCAGCTTCGATTCGCGGTGCTTCCGGATGCTCAGCGCATGCCCGTCGATCGACGTCGGGCTCATGACCGCTGCGATACGCAAGTTCTGATGACCGGCATTGATGATGCCCTTGTCGCTGCCCGCTTTCGCCGACTTCTCAACGGACGATGCGAGCGAGTGGATTGCGCCCTCGAGTTGTTCGGGGCGCAGGTCGATGTTCTCGCGCGTCATCACGCCGCGACGCTCCACCCAGACGTTGCGGTAATCGTTGATCATGATTTCCGCGAGGTCGGGGGAGTCGAGCAATTCGCGCAGCGGCGAAAGCGCATGGAAGAACATGCGCACGGCTTCAGCTTCAAGGGGGCGCAGCTTTAGGATGTGATTGTCGGCAGACTCGGACATGCGATGCTTTGCGGGCGATCTAACATGTCGGCTATTGTTGGCGTTGGCAAACGTGCGCAGGCAGCGAAAGAGGCGTCAAATTGAGCAGCTTTGCGGCGACTGCGGCGACATCTCCGCAACTGTAACGGAGGAAATCGGGCGCTACTTTGCGCGAGGCAGGCGACCAACGCTCTCCGGAGAGTGTCCCGTCTCGGTTGGTCTTTTTCCTAGGTTACTAAAATCAAAGGAAAAAACCTCTGTTACAAAACGTGCCGAATATGCACATCCCCCTTATTCGGCACGCTTTTTAGATTATGAAACGCCATGGCTGCATGGCAGTGCATGCCGACTTGCTAATATCTAAGATTCCCGCCCGGAGTTCTCGGCGATGCGCGTCGGAAAACCAGTCAAACCGCTTCCCCACCCCAATTGCGACTACTGCGGCACGCCCGAGACGCTCGTGCGCGCCGGTGACGACGCCTACCCTTACCGCGACGATCACAGCTCATTGTGGCTTTGCGCGGACTGCCAGGCGTGGGTCGGCGTGTTTCCGCGCAGCACCCGCCACGTACCGCTCGGCCGTCTCGCCGACGCCCGCCTGCGCGACCTAAAGGCGAAGCTCCACGCGGCGCTCGAGCCGCTGATTGCGGCGAAGGTCCGGCGCGATGGGTGCAACGTATTTGAGGCGCGCGCCAAAGCGATGAAATGGCTGGCGGCCGAGATCGGGGCGGATGCGGAGAAATGCTCAATCCATACGCTCGACGCGGATCAATGCGAGCGCGCGATCGCTGTTGTCGAGCGTTTTCAGCGCGCGCGCACCGTTAGCCCTTCAGAACCGGCGTGGGAAGATCGTTAATACGGGCAGTCAATCAAACGTTTGCTATGTCTCGCACCCTTCCCTTCCAACGCTCCGCTCAAGCGGCTCGTGCGCGCCTCACCAAGGCGCAACTGCTTCCGATCCCGCGTGCCGTCGCCGATGACCTTGCGCTGCGTGCCCACCTATCGTTGGAAGCGATCCGCGGCGCCTGCGACCACATTGGCCCCGCGCAGCACATCACCGAAGTCGTGTTGCTCGGCAAGTTTCTCAGTGAGGCTGGCCACGGTGATTTTTCGCACGAGTCGCTGCTCGCGGCAGACCGGGCAATGGCCGAAGTGTTCGACGGTGGCCGGAAGACCGGAACGTGGCAGGTGTCGGCCGAGTCAGCCTTTGCGCTGCTGGCGGCGATCGTCAGCATGTACGACCGGCAACTGCATAGCGCAACGCTCGGCGCGTTGACTACCGCGAGCGACCGTCTGGAAAGGTTCAAAGGCGGCGAGGCATACCAGCCGCTGCAAAAACGCCGCGCCTGAACGCCGCGCGCGGACGAAAAAAAAGCCCGGCATGCCGGGCTTTCGTTCGTCAGGGAATGCCCGGCCGATGCCGGGTTCTAACAAATGACCTCCATCGTCTCGCCAAACGGCGCCTTGCGAGCGCGCGTCAGAGGGGTCGTCGATGCCCACAGCACCGGGTAGTGCGGCGCGACAGTCGGAAAGCGCCCCACCATATCTGTCAGATAGACCAGAAAGGCGGGGTTCATGCCGTCGTCCGCGACCCGGTTGAACGGGTCGACGAACGCCGTTCCGCCGCCACCACGCACAGGCTTGATCTCCGGCGAGTCGCCTCGCTCGAAGATCTGCACCTGCGTGACGCGCGTGTCGCAATCCATCACGACCAGGCGCGCGGGCTTCAACGAGTGGAAAACCGCGAGGATCTCCGCGTCGAACTGCGCCTGCGTCTCGTCGAACACCGAACCGCTGGAGTCACGCACGAAGACGGCATCGCCGATCGCCGGTGTATGCAACGACGGCAAATAGAAGCCGAGATGCAGATACCGCCGATTCGGCGTCGCGAAGCTGTAGTCCGACGGCGACGACTGCTGCGCGAAGCGATGCAGCACCGATCGCCAGTCCACGACGGGCCGCACCGCTTCGCCCGCCATCGCCTGCAGATCACCGGGGAGCTTGCCGCGCATCGCGGCCGCTTTCGCGGCTTGCGTGACGGCAACCTTCCACTCCGCCTCCTTCACCGGCTTGTCCGGACCTTTGTAAGGACGCACTTCGCCGAATGAGCCGGGTTTCGCTTGCTGATCGGCGGGCGCCTGCCCCGGCGCGGTGCCGTTCTGGCCACCTGGCTTCGGAGCCCGCTTGCCGTTCGACTGCTGCGGATCTTGCGGACTCGGCTGCGGCTGCTGCGGCTGCTTCGGCTGCTGCTGGTTCTGCGGCTGCTGTTGATGCTGCTGCGAAGGCTGTTGCTGCTTTTCCTTCGCCTCCTGCGTCAGCAAACCGTAGATCTCCTCGGCCGACTTGCCCGTATAGCGCGGATCGACGAGCGCCCCTTTCGGCAGAACCATCCCCGACGACAGCACGATCGGGTTGATCGCGTAGTCGCAGGCATCGTTCCATCGGTCGGCATCGCGCGCCCCCTGGCGCCAGCAGTGGCCATTCGCCACATGCAGCACTTCGTGCGCGACGACACCCCGGACTTCGAGATCGCTGAGCGATTCCATGTACGTCGGGTTGTAGCCTAGCGTCTCGCCGTCGACCCAAAACGTCTTGGTCGACGGATCCTCGCGGACGTTCAATCGGAGCGCGAGCGCCCCGAAGAAGGGTTGCGAGAGGACGAGCTCGGTCCGCTGCCGGGCAATGCGCGGATGGACCGCGCTACTACCCAGCACAACATCGTTGCGGTCCATGACGCCCCCTTACGCGACGAGGCGCAATTGGCTTGCACCCGCCGATTCAACTTCCATCGGCTCCGGCTGCATGCCCATGAACGCGGCCATCAGCCCTTCGATCTCCTGTGCCTTGCTGGCCACCTGAGAACGAAGCACGCGCGAGTCCTTCAGTTCCGCTCCCGTGTGCACGGCCAGATGCGTCTTGGCCTGCTCGAGGATGTGCGTGAGCTGCGGGTCGTTCGCGAAGTTCAGCTTCGGCAACAACGCGCAGAGCTCCCGGACGTTATTGGCGACATCCAGTCGGACGTTGCCCGTCGCGTACAGCCGATTGGCCATCTGCGACACGGCTTCATACAGACGCCGCACCAGATCCTCGTTCGCGGTCGCGATGGAGGCCAGAACGTGCTGGTCCAGTTCGCTCTTGAGCGTGTTGAGCACGTTCGCCGGAAGCTCGACGCCGAACTGGCTCGCGTCGGGGAACGGCAGAACGGCCATCTTCACGCCGAACTTCGTGGTCAGCTCAGCGAGGGTCGGATAGTCCGCCTCGTTGAACAGCCCATTCAGTTCTTCGCGAGCCGCCTCCTTCAAGTTCAGGTAGTCGGTCAAGAACACGGAGACCGCCAAGTCGAACTCGTCTTTCAACGAGCGCATCTTTTCGGCGAAATCCATGTAGACCATCGTCGGCAGCAGCCGCACGCCCAACTGGTCGTACTTCAGCGTGTGATCGTAAAAGTACGAGCGGATGCGGCCAGCGAGCGTCACGACTTCTGCAAAGCTCGGCGCGTGCTCGGGCAACAGGCGTTTGTTAAATCTGCCGATGCCTTTCGCGTGGTGCTTGCTCTCGACTTCCTGCGTCACCTTGCCGTCGAAACGGCGGGCGACCCAGGTCGAAATCGTGACGGAGCAGAGCATGACCTTCGATTGGATGGAAGTGATGTCCATGAGAAAACCTCGTAGAAATTGAATGGATGAAGCAAAGAAAAAGGCCCTGGGCGTCCGAAGACACGACAGGGCCAACATGGGTGAGCTAAGACAGGAATGCTTCTACTCGCCGCGGATGATCTTGCCGATCTCTCCGCCTTGCGCGCCAATGAACGCATACGAGTTCTGAATCTGCGGCGAGCGCTGAACTGCATCGCGCACCAACAGCGCCGCGAACTCGCGATGCCCTTCACCGATCAGACGCTCGGTGTAGCGCACGACGCGATCGAAGTTGCTTTCGTTCGCGCGTGCCGCAAGCGCGGCCGCGACCGCGTACAACGCCGCCGGCATCGTCGGAATCATCGCCGTGTCGGGCGCGAGAAGAATCGCGTCCGGATTCGGCAGTTCGCGGAAGATCTGGAGGAAGCCAACAAGCTCGGTTGCGGCACCCTCTCCCACCGAACCGGCGTAGGAGACGTGCTCCAGGTGCTTGGGGACTACATCCATGGTTTTCGCCACGAACCCCCAGCTACGCGGGCTCGGTGCATTCTCAATATCGCGCGACGTCTTCTGCACGGACAGCAAGTCCGGCCGGAAGCGCAGGAACGCGATGAGCGCGGGCGGGATGTTTTCTCGCACGGCCCACTGCGTCCAGTCGTCGATCGTCGGTTCGAGTTCCACCACGGTGGCGAAACGGGAGATCACCGGATCGAGAATCCCGGAGACACCGGCGTTGTCGGTACGGCGGTTCGTGGCCGCGAGGAACGTGACCTGCGGTGGCAGGATGTGCTCGCCGACGCGCCGCGCGAGCAGCAACTGCATCTTTGCGGCTTGCACGGCGGGCGAGGCCTGCCCAAGGTCATCCAGGAACCAGATCAGCGGGCGTCTGGCCGTCATCGCGCGCTCCAAATCCCCGAACGGCAGGAACTTGGCGGTCGTGCCGTCGGGCGAAGGAAACGGCAACCCTTTCGAGTCGGTCGGATCCTCGACAACCGGGTGGCTGATCAGCAGTTCGTGATCAGTCGCATGCGCGGTCTGTTCGACGATGTCGCTCTTGCCGATGCCGGGGCGGCCAGTGATGAGCACCGGCAGACGCTTCGGCACGTACAGCGAGAGGAGTTCGGTGAGTTGAGCGGGCGTGACTTTCATGATGGCTTCCAAAGAGAAGCCCCATAAAGACTACGCCCGTAGGGACGTGGTCCCTTAGGGGCAAGATATGAAAAAGCCGGCTCGTAGCCGGCTGGGTCGATGCGTCAGTGACGCGGGTGATAGATGCAGTGTAGGGGTCGGGCGGTCAGACAATCTGTGGAAAGGTCACTATTTCGCATCGTCTTAAGCTTTGGCGCTGGCGCAACCGACGAAAAAAAACCCGGCACGTAGCCGGGTTCGTCGAAGGTGAATTAGCTCGCGCGCTGTTCGAGCGCCACGCGCGCGTAGGCGAGCGTACCGTCGTTTGCACGAAGCGATACCTGCAACTGCCGCACAGGATCTGCGAGCGCGTAGCGCACGCTCGTCCCCTGCCGCAAGCTGACGATCTGCGAGAAGCCGTCGGCGATCGTGCGATCTACCCACTCCGCACCGGTCAGCACCGCGCCGTCTTCCGCACGAACGCGCGACATCTCAGCCGCTTCGCGAGCGCGAGCGACCTCGCGGGCGACGCGCCTCGCCTCACGTTGCGAGACCGACAGCGCTTCCCACTCTGCTTGCTGTGCGGCGTCCATCCCCGCCAGTTGGAAGATGCCCCGGCGCCGGGCCGCAGCGCGAACGCCGATGAGCTTGATGCCGAACACCTCGCGCACCGCTTGCTTGGTCGCCCGGTTGGCGTCGTCTGGCCGGTCCAGGATGCCGAGGAGATAGGACATGTCGGCCGTCTGCACTGCCTTCGCAAACTCGTTGGCGAAAGTGTGCGTGTGCCGGCCGTGATCGAGAATGGCCAGTTGCGAGTCCAGTTGGAAGCGGCGGGCGCTGATGCTGCCCGACTTCCGCGCCTTCTCGAGTTCCGCTAGCCGGTTATCACGCGCGCTATTGGCGAGCGTGCGCCGCAGTACCTCCGCAAACTGGCAGGTTGGTAGGCCGACATCGACGGGCTTCAGGTACGCCTCAGGCAAAGGATGCGCTTCGAGAATGCCCTTCGCGTACAGCAGGTCGTCGACTTCGACCGTCGTTGGCGAGTTCGGCACGAGACCCATCAGCATCGAGAGCAGCGCGGCATTGTCAGAGGTGATCGCCTGCTTCGAATGGCGCATCACCGTTGCGAGCGGCACGAGCTTCGCAAGCGGCAACGCACCACGCAACTCGGGCGCCGCGAGAAGCGGCTTGGCCCATTGCAAGTCGGAATCAAACTTCGACAACGAAGCGTAGTCATCGATGACCGCTTGCGGAACGGGCTTGCCCGCCGCGAGCGCGTAGGCGACATGAACCTCGTGCCGACCATTGCTCTGTCGATTGTCCAGCACTGGGCCGGCGTAGCGAAAGCCGAACCGACGCTCGGACTCGTCCTGCAGCAGCTCGAACAAATCCAGCCCGCGACGGCCGCTCTTAGCCACCTCTTCGTTGGCTTGCGCCAGCTGATCCGAGGAGAACAAATACAGCGGCTCGCGCGCCAGATCAAAAGCCAGATAGAGCAGTTGCCAGTGCTTGCGCCGGATTTGCCACGCTTCGAGCGCGGCGAACGACGGTCTGAAGTAGGCCGCGTCGATCTCGTCGATGAGCGACAGGAAGAGGCTTGTCGCCGTTCCGGGCCGACGAACGGTCAGCTTGCCGTTGTAGCGGGTAACGGTTACAGGATAGGCGAAGAACGTGAGCGCGATCTCTGCCGCGTCGACTGCTGCGACGCTCGCGTCGTCTCGCAGGAAACGGAGTACTTCGAGCATCGTAGGGAACGAGTGGGCGGAGCCCGAGAAGGAAAGCTGGTACATGTCGATTGCCTCAGAGAAAATGCGGGCAATCGCACCCTGTCGGGTCGATGCCCGGCAAGGGTTAAGTGCGCCGAATGGCGCTGGATGAGTTGAGAAGCTATTAGGCCGCGTCGATTAGTCGGGCGATCAGACGCGCGAGCGACCACGCGTGGTCAATCGAAAACACCTTCGCGCGGAGCAACGGCATGATCGCGTAGGTGCGGTCGAGCGAGTAGCTAAGCTGCGGGCGGCTGACGAAGTCCACATGGACGATCCAGCCTTCGGAGTTGCCGATGCACACCGACACGGAAATGCGGTCATATGCCGCCGGTTCAGGCCACGGTCTGCTGTGGCGTGCTCCGTACATGGCTTCGTTGGCGTCGTCCTGCAAGTTCGCGTGACAAAGCCACTCCGGTTCGAGCTCCGTTCCACGCACGAAGCGGCACAGGTCCTGGAAGACCTGATCGACCGTTTTGCCGTCGGTGTCCAGCCGGGCGACTGACTTGATATCGACTACGCCATCGGCGCTGATACCGTTGTTGACAGCGTCCGACAGCACATCGGCGGTTGCTTGAGACATAACCAGCTCCTGAAATGAAAAACGCGCCCGAGGGCGCGCTAGAAAAAGAAAAGTCGAAAAAAAACCGCACCCAAGGGTGCGGTTCTGTCTGTGGACTCAGCTTACGCTGTGTCGAATCATTTGCCCCAATCGCGCTCGCGATCGGCTTTGCGACCGTTATTCGCGGTCCACATGAAGAAAGCCGCGATGGACACGCCAAGCACTACCGTAAAAATTGTTGCGCCCACGTCATTCTCCTTTCATCACGTAATGGCCTGCGTACCACAATACTACTCCAAGGGCAGCCAGTGCGCTCGTACCTGCAATCGTCAGCGGATCCCAAGACGACGCCGAATGCGCGTAGCCGACTGCACCGCCGATCGATGCCGCCGATAGAGTATGTAGATAGCGGCCGTTTTGGTGCCGCTGGTCCCTGGATGGCGTCGCGACTGCGTGCAGCAGCCGGCGGAAGCCAGGACCGGGTTCGGGGGGAATTGATACCAAATACCCGCCGTCGCCCGCCATGTTCACCGGCAAGACATCGCCCTTGTACTCAAGACTGAACGACGGCGAGCACTCCGACTCCTCCATCTTGCCGAGTAGCCCGAGTACGCGCGGCGCAAGATGAACTTGGCCTGTCGCAGGATCGAGAGTGACCCGGTCCACGATCGTGGTGCCGGAGCTGTACTCGATTTTCACCTTGGCCAGTTTCATCGACGACCTCCGCACTTCAGGTCGATGCCACCGGCCAAACGCAGGCCGTCCAGCATCGCTCGATAGCCCGTGGGAGTTTCGAGCTGCGTCAGGGCGACGTGGTTCTCACCACCGCCCGTCAGGTCAGAGCGGCCGCGCCGGGTTCTGAAACTCAGCGCGACACCTGAACCGCCTCGACGCTCGAGCACGTCGACAAACAACGTCTCGGTGCGCAACGACACCCGTACCGCGGCATTGCCGCGGCGCGTATCGGTGACGATTTCGTGAGCATGCGCCGGAAGACGCAAGTCCTGAGCAACACGTCGCAAAACGCGCGTCGCATGACGTTGCAGAGCCGCTTTCGCGCCAGCATTGGCACTACTGCGGTCCGCATAGAACACTCGGGGAAATTTCATGATTGCCTCATTGCAGACGAGGCAGGTCCCTTGCGGGGAGCCTGCCCCGCGAGGGTTGGCGCGGTTTTCACCGCGCATTCAGAAGATGCGTACTGCGATGCCTGGTTAGAGGAATCGCGCCTTGTAAGCGTCGAGCGCTGGTTTCAAGCGTCTGAAGCTCGCGTCGCCGTAACCGTCGCTGATCCGCCCAACCTCGGCGAACATATGCGGCCGTGCGCCCGATGGGCTGAACCCAGGGTGAGACACGATTGCCGTGAACTCGTCGACGTCGCCTGCTTGCGCAGCAACTTCCACGGGAAGCATCCCGTAGAAGTTTTTGCCGTTCACATCGTTGGTCGAAGCGTCCCAGCCGCTGGTCTGGCCGTGGGTGATCAACTGATAGTGGTTCATTGATGGTTCATCCAGTCGGTTGGAGGCGTGGCCGCCAGTTAGTGGGTGATCCGGTAGCCGGACCCATTTGAGACGAGAAACACCTGCTGACCAGCAGCGAACTGCTGATCGTCGACCTGTGTAACAACCACCGTCTGACCGTTGGCGCGACGAAGGAAAACTTCCACACCGCTGTGACGAGACATAGCGGCGCTTACGCGCTGAGCCACCAACCCGGAGACGGAGCCGGAAAGCGCGCCGGCAATATAGCGGCCGCTACCGTTGCCGATGACTTGCGAGCCCAGGAAGGCACCTGCTGCTGCACTGACGATCGATGCAATGCCCGACGAGCCAGAATTGCTCTCGATGGTAATCGGGCGCACGCGCAGGATGGTTGCCTGCTCGAACTGGCCGATGCGTTGAACGTCGTAGCGCTGGTAGGTATCCGGCGAGCCGAAGTCCGCCGTGGCGCAGCCAGTCAGAACCGAAAGAAGCATCACGGAACAGAAAAACTTGATCATGGATCACCTCGATTGAATGTGAGGCAATCCATTCCCGAAGGGCTGGTTTGCCCCAAAGGGAAGAGAAACGGGAAATACGCAGCGAAAAGCTACGTAAGTCAGTGGGTGACCGAGGCGATTGCCGTCGAGACGTACACAACGACAACGAGAAACGACAGCATCTTCCAGGCTTCGGCGTCCTGCTTGGCGTACCAGGCGAGGCTGCTGAGAGCGTGTTTGAGCATCGGAAACATGGCAAATCCTGAAAAGGTAGGAGCCGCCCTCGATGGGAGGCTCCCATCAAGGAAAGATTTGGACCTGAAGAAACGGCGTCCAGCGAACTGCACTGGACGCGTCATTTACGAAGACCTACGAGGCGGTATGGCTGACGTGATGCAGTCTGACACGACCGCTTTGCACCAGATGCCGTTCGGCTTGATGGTTGAGCGAATAGTCCCAATCCACCACTGCCGTTCCGTCGCTCCACACCGAATGAATACGTCCGGTGTAAAGCTGCGGCGGGCTGGCCTCGACGTCCTGACCGACCACACGCTGATTCGCCATGAAACCGTTCTTGCTGGAAACTTTGACGACAGGTGCGAGATAGCGAGACATAGACAACTCCAAAAGATAATGGGAGCTGTCTCCCGGAGGGATAGGCTCCCAACGGGACGAAAAAAGGCGACCAACGAGGGTCGCCAGAAGATTGCCGTCATAGACGGCTGGAGAGAAGATGGTCCTCCAGCACGCTGGAGGGGTAGGTCGATGCGCAAAAGCGCGGGGAATGGAGCACAGTCTACGGAGTCAATCGCGCAGTCGAAGTCGGAAAGCTCAACAAATCGCTATGCCTTTCGCTCCAATACGGAGACGAACACTTCTCGGGCAGTGACTTCCCGCGCGACGAATCGACGAATCATCCGGAGCGGGACCGGCAGCACGAAGCCGGGACGAAAAAAAGCGCCATCTCCATTTCTGAAGCGGCGCTTGAAAGTCCGTCGCAAATCCGAGGGCCGTCGACGAACCTGAGAGAGACGCCATTCTAGCCATCGATACCGTAGCGGATGCGTTCAAAAGGACGCTAAAAACGTCGCTATTTGGAATAGACACCGTCCCAACGACCGGAAGCGAAGTAAATGCAGCGCGCTCCGACAAAAGCGCAAGGTGCAAGGAGACGCTGGTGGCTGCCAATTGCCAGGGCGAAGAAAAGGCCACCCAGGGACGCGCCCTGGATGGCCTCAGTTTTTCTTGTTTTTGTATTGTCTGGTCTCTCAGCACCCTATTAGCGGGTAGGGTCAATATAAACTGACAAATAAAAACCGACTGTTGGATAGATCACTTTTCTGTCTCATGCGAGCTTTCTCTTTTGCATCTTAGATTAGCAACTAAGCTATTACTGCGTGTCCTCTTGGCTGTGGACGCGCGCTGTTGTAGATCACATCCAGCTAGCCCGCTGTCGTTCGGCGCGACGCGGGCTTTTTTTTCGGCTAGCCAGTCTCGGAGCCCCGCCCAGCTTGACTTTGCGCTGTAGCTGCGAAGAAGAATCATCTACCTCGATTCTTCTTCGACCATGCTCCAGACCATCGACCTGTCCTCGCTTCGCACCCGTTCAAGCGCCTACCTTCTGGCGCGTGCCCGCGACGTCGCACTTACCCCGGAGGTGGCGTCGCTGCTCACAACGGGCGCTGTGGTCGCTATCGGCGTGAGCGGCGGCAAGGACAGCGTCGCCTGCGCACTCGCGGTCGCCCGCCACCTTGACGCCATCGGCCACAACGGACCTCGTATCCTTGTTCATTCCGACCTCGGCCGTGTCGAGTGGAAGGACAGTGGTCCCGCCTGTGAGCGGCTTGCCGCTCACCTTGGCTGGGAGCTGCTCACGTTGCAACGGAAAGCCGGTGACATGCTCGCCAGATGGGAGAAGCGCTGGTCGAACAACGTCGAGCGCTATCGCGCTCTCTCCTGCGTGCGGCTGATCCTGCCGTGGAGCACGCCGTCCATGCGCTTTTGCACCTCAGAATTGAAAGGACGCCTAATTAATTCTGCGCTGAACAAGCGTTTTCCGACGCACAACATCGTTAGTGTCACCGGTGTGCGCCGTCAGGAAAGCAATGCTCGGAGCAAGATGGCTGTCGCCGCCCCGCACGCTCCCCTGTCGACCAAGGGCCGTACCAGTGTGACGTGGAATGCGATCATCGAATGGACCGTTGACGAAGTCTTCACTGAGATTGCTGCGGCTGGACTGGCGCTGCATGAGGCGTACACGGTCTACGGCGCGTCGCGCGTCTCATGCGCGTACTGCATCATGAGTTCGCTCGACGACCTGCGCGCCGCGGCAAGCTGCGCTGACAACCACGACGTCTATCGAGAAATGGTGCGCCTGGAAGCCGAATCGACGTTCGCCTTCCAAGGGCAACGCTGGCTCGGCGACGTCGCGCCACATCTTCTGCCGCCTGAACTGGCCGCGGACGTGGCGCGTGCGAAGACTGCCGCCATCGAGCGCCAAACCATCGAGGCGGAGATCCCTACGCACCTGCTCTTCTCGTCGGGGTGGCCGACCGCACGCCCGACGCCCGACGAAGCGGAATTGCTCGCAAGCGTGCGCCGCCGCGTCGCCCAGACAGTGGGCATCGAGGTCGGCTACACATGCGCGGCCGACGTTATGCGCCGTTACGACGAACTGCTCGCACAGCGGCAAGGCGCGCCCTCAGTTGAAGACGCAGATGCCACGGCACCCGAAGGCGTGTCAGTCCCGGCGCAAGCGAGCTTCGCGTTTTAAGGGGCGAAAAAAAGCCACGCCCCGAAACCGGGGCGTGGCGTTGATCACAGCAGCACTAGGCGAGACAAAGCGAGAGCTGAACGTCCGCGGAGAAGAAGGCCGGATCTGGCTGGGCACCCGCACGCGCGACAGGCACCTCCCACTGGAGTTGCGCATCGTCGAACGAACCCAAGCCGTACAACAGCCGGTCCGTGTCTTCGCGGTTGAGCAGGTCGCCGAACGCGAAGCTAAAGACAGCCGGGGCGGATGCGCCCTCCGTCACGATCCCGAGCGTTTGCGCAAGCTCGTCGGCGCGGCGAGCCCGCCACTCCTCGGTGCCTTCCGGCGAACGCGTCACCGTGATGCGCGTCGCCGCAGGCACTTGCGGAGCGTTGCTCAAGGCGTCGCGGAACGCAGGGATTGCCTTCTTGGCGAACCCCGGCGTTTCCATTTCCACCGGATACGCGACTTCAGTGATGAAGGAGCCGACCGCGCTGTATTGCCAGCCAGCGTGACGCCACGGCGCGGCGCCCATTGCAACCAACACATTGTGCTGGTCGATGGAATGACACCGCACCTCGGGCATCCGCTCCATCGCCGTCTTCGTTGTGGGCGGCACCCGCACCTCGATCTGCGCAGTCCCACAGTCGTATTCCTTCAGCACTCGCCAAACGCTGAGCGGCCCGCTGTTCCCGTAGATCGAGAGCAACAGGTCGATGTCCGCGTGCAGAGAAACGCTCAAGCTGCCGCCGACCAACTCATCGATACGAGACTCGAATCCCGCCCGAATCAACGACAGCCGGACGTCGTCCAACTGCGACTCAGGCACCGCCGAGTGGCACGAGGAGCCGACCGACAGATCGACCGCCCGGTCCCGAAGCAGCGTGGGCTTGGCGAGTTCACTTCTCCAACTCGCAATGTAGTTTTCAGGCCGGATCGATCCGCTACGGCTACGGAGCATCCCGCCTTCGCAACTGGTCGCGTGCGAGAAGATGCGGCGCATGACCTGCGCATAGTTGCCCAGCGCCACGGCCGACCAGTGGTCGGTATGCGGATAGACGTTCGACTCGTAGCCACGCTCGAACAACGCGTAGATCCACTCGCCGTCGGATTTTTGCATTGCGCCAGCGCGCTTGCCCGTCAAAATCGAAGAACCCATGTTTTGCTCCATGAATGGGCGGAGCAGCCCCAACGGGCTGCGTACCCGGTGAGGTAAAAGAGAACCGCTCCACGAGGGAGCGGCTAATGCTGTTAGCGCAGACGCGGCATAACCGAGAAGGCGGTCAGGCACTGCACGCAGCACATGACAAGGCCGAGCCAGACGCCGAACGCCGCGGCGAACACAACGCCATGTGCGCCGCACGCGGCGCTCGCGCCGATAACGAGCGCGACGCCGCGCGCAAGGTGCGACATGAGGAGGCGGTTGACGACCCATTCGCACGCACGGGCAAAGAGTCCTGGGCGCGCGCGGTCTCGCTGACAGGCGACCTGCCATGCGAGCGAGGCCACCAGAACGCCAAGGACCGAGGCGATGATTCGGCCAATGCCCGACGCGTCGTGCAACAAGTGCTCGTACGCGAACCTGACGGCCATGCCGAGGTAGCCCGCCGTCGGGAGAGCATTTGCGGCCGTTGCGACAATAAAGGCCGCACAACACCACCAGCGCTCGTGCCACAACGCCGCCGCCACTTTGAGCGGTGCCGAAACTACGATTTCACTGTCTTCCGACATTCAGATACTCCTGTTGAGGTTGTCGTGCCCGTTGAGCACGAGAAAAGAAAATGCCGACCCCTTGCGGAGGTCGGCAGTGATGGAACAGCGACTACTTACGCAGCGAGCTTGGCCTTGCGGCTCTTCCTCGCTTTCTTCACAGGCGGCTTCGGAACTTCGTACCCAAAACGCGCCCACGCGGCCGGGTCCAACGGAATCGGATTTGTGCGCCCCGTTGCGAGGTTCACAAACACGCCCGAGAACGGCACCGCGCCGGTTCGAAACATGGTCCAGAGCATGTTGAATGCTTGGACCGCGATGGCCTGATTGATGACCAGCGACTGCTTGCGCAGCGCCTTGGCCATCGAACAGGACGGGGTCTCGTCTTTTGCATCGAGCTTCGCGTCGATCAGTTCCGGAAACAACTCGCCCACATGCGGCAGCCGTTCAGGATGCTTCAGCGCGTAGCTCTTGCCACAGACTTGACCGATGACGACTTGGCCCCGATCCGTGTCGTTGCCGCAGTCGAGGTAATACGCCCCAGTGTGCTGGGCCGCGCCGACGATTGCAGCTCGAGCGGCACGCGTATCCACGCAGCCGATCACGAGATCGACGTTGTAAAGCGGCTCGCCCGGGCCAAAGCGCCGGGTTTCCGCCCGCCAGTTCGTGCCCATCAGTGCGTTTAGCCGATTGACGATAAGCGAGGCTTTGTACTCGCCCACGTCGTTCGGATAAAAGCCCTGCCGGCCGACGTTGGTTGGGCTGACGGTGTCGTCATCGAACACTGTGCAGTCGATGCCGCCCGGGTGGCCCAGTTCGAGCATCGCGTGGTGCAGCCGTGCCAAGCTCGGGAGCACCGCACTTCCGGTGCCGCCCGCGCCTACTACGACCACGTTCCAGCTTCGCTCAAGCATCCGCGAAGGAAGTTGATGGCGGATGGTCCCGTTCATGCAACCTCCTGAGCGCGAGCCGCCGCGTACCAACTGCTCGGCACGCGCTCGACGTTCTCGAAGATGCCTTTGGCACACAGTCGCATTGCCATACTCGGCACCGACGACGCACAGTTGCCAACGACGAGAGCGAACTTCGTCTCGTGCCGGTCATCTTCGTTGTCAGTCGGCGAGAAGTAAGCGGGATGCGCGCCATGCGAATGGCAGTCGATCACCCGCAGTTCCCGTGGCAGAAGATCCGGCCGCTCGTACTTCAGCGACCCGGTCCCCTGCGACAGCACCTTTACGGGAGCGAGGCGAAACTGCTTCGTTTCGACGTTCCAGACGATCCAGGCACCGGTTTCCAGCGGATGCGCGGCGCGCGCCATCGCGACGAACTCGCCGATCAACTCGGGCGGCACCGCACCGCAACGCAACTCGGTCGATTCGGCCACCCTCCCGTAGGGGATCGCCGTCGGGACCGTGTAGTGCGCAATGCGGCGAACGACCGAGAGCCACGGCAGATCGATTTCCAGAAAGACACCGTTCTCGCCGATCAGCAGTCGCTCGCCTGCCGTCTGCATTGGCGCGACCGGCTCACGCCGGGGCACCATGACAGTCGGGAAGGAGCGCTGAAGCGCTGCATCGGCAGGATTCAAAGCACCAGCATTCATCATCGAACTCCTTGTTTGCCGGCGATCAGCTCAGCGAGGGTAAGGTCCATAGGCACGAGCGCGTCTTTCGGGAACTGCTCGCCGTACTTGCCGTCGAGCATTTCCTTCCAGAAAGCGAACTCGCCATTCGGATGCGAAACACGTTTGTTGCCGTGGTTCGGGTGCGTGAAGGACGACTCAAAGAATCCGCCCTCCCATCCGCCGATCGACTCGATATCGATCCGCTTAGGCACATGCGCCGAGCCGATGCAGATTCGCCCCCAGTCCCAGGTGTTAAAGTAAGGCGGTTCGTGCAGCTTCGATGCAGGCGTTGGCCGGCTGTCTTCCTGCAGCGCGAACACGGAGAACCCGCTCGAAGCTGCACGGAACACCAACCCCGGATGCGGAACGACAGCACTGCGCCGCCCGATCTCCTGACAGTCGAAGAAGACTCTTCGCATCGCCGGTCTGCACCACCACATCACCGCGTCTTGCGACACCGCGAGCACCGTCTCAGGCAAAAATTCCGCCTTCGGTGCCGCGTTCTGAGCCAGCTCACGCAGGCAATCAACAAGCGCCATCCGGTCGATCGGCCTTCCGGCTCCAATCGTGGCCCGGCCGCTCTTGCCCTGCGTCACCGGATGAACGGTGCCGTAGACAGCGCTGCGGTCCTGACGGCCGTATAGCAAGCTGGCACTGATCGCCGCCAGTTCATCGACGCGGTCTGAGCCGATATCAAGCCCTTTCATATAATGCTCCTCGTTATGCCGCGAGACACGCGATGACGCGGTCCAGTTGGCCAAGAATGGATAAGCCCTGCGACCAGTCCGCGTACTGCTTGCGGATGGCGTCAGGTGTAGAGGCAAGCGGCGTAAAGCCGAGATAGGTAGTGCCGTCGCCGGCGCTGGCGAGGTACTCGTAGTGCGAATCGAGTACTTCCCCCACGCGGGTATCGTTTTCCACGGTGAGGGTGGCCGACGCATAAGCGCAGCGCGGCCGATATTCACAGCCGAAGAGGTCGCCGCGATTGCCAACCCGCTGCAACATCAACGACAGCTTCTCCAGCTCTGCACAGATGGGCCGCGTCCGCCCGGACGTGAATCGCTGAAGCCGCCTAAGCGCCGCGACGCCGAGCGCCCGTTGAGGCAGATAGCGTCGGCTCTTTGCGTTCCAGCGGTAGACGTCCATGTCGTCGGGACACAGCTGCGGACGCACAACGGAAGGGAGGTAGTACTCCATCTCCGCCTCGTCCTCGCCGAATCGGTCCGTCAGCATCTCGCGCGCTTCCTCGTCGGTTGCGTTGGAGTCGCCGTCCCAAAACCACGAGGCGAACTCGCCCAGGAACTCGTCAGGCGTTCTCACCCACATCGTGCGGCCGGCTGCCCGATTGATCAGGACCATCGCCGTCGACACCAAGCGCGGATGCACATCGCGAAGCTCCGCGGCACGTCTGCCGATCTCGAAGATGCTCTCCTCCGTTATTTCGATGCCGAGATAAACGGGCGAGGTCGGATTGAACTCGCTGCTGTCCTCCTGATATTGGACGACGTCCAATACCGCCTGGACGTCGCACAGTACGAAGTCAAAGCCGAGGCAGTCCAACCGCGGCGTATGACGCTTGGCCCACGCAAAGAAGCCGTGGGCAAGCGCGTCACCCGCGCCTTTGAACCCCGGAACATCACGCGGCCTCAGCACGCCCGAGTTGAACTGGGCGGCGATGAGGCTGGCGACATCCTTTTCGGCGTTCCAACGCATCACTGCGCGCGTTTTGACGTCCGAGCCGATGGCCGGGAGGCTCAGAAAATCATTGGGAGTTCGACGTCCGGCAGCGGGAGCGCGTCGCGGTTGCCAAGGCTCTCCCGAGACAGCGACTTCTGCACCAGACGGCCGAGGATCAAAGAACATTGCTCGATCTCCTTGTCATGAAAAAAAACCGCCCTTCCGGGCGGTTGCTGATGAGAAAGCGCCAAGTCCGGGTCGGACAGGGATTTGAGGAGGTCGCGCTTACGCATGGACGCTGCACGGGATGACTGCACCCTTCGCACCGGCCGCGCGCACGAACGTGAAGCGCATGACATCGCCTTCCGTCGTCGGCCCGTCGATCGCCGCGGTCGTCAGCTCCGGATACTGCGCGGAGTAGAGATCGCGGACATCGTCGGGCGAGAAGGTCGGCCCCGGATCGGGGAACGTCACGCCGTTGTAGACGAACTCGCGCGTGAGCTTCGCAACTTGGATAGCCATGTCTGCTCCTTAGTCGAAAAGCGATGCGAGGTTGGTCCCGGTGCTAGCCGGTTCCGCCGATGCTTCCACTGCGGACGATGCGTTTGGGGCGGTGCTCTGCCCTTCAGCGTCGTTACCTGCGTCGTCATCATCGTTGTCCGCATCGGTGCTCGATCTGCCGGGCGCCGGCAATGCCGGCTTGCTTCCGCCCTTAGCCAGCGTCTTGGTCGCTTTGGAGACTTGCGTCGTCTTGGCGGCTTCGAGGATGGCGGTGGTCGCAGCAACCTGCTCGGCGAGCGACGCGTGCGCGCCGGTATAGGCTGCGAGCGCGTCGACAAAGCCCGCGTCGAGTTCAGCTGCCATCGCGGTGAGCGCGAGCGGCTGAAGCATGGCGGCGTCTTTTGCCGTGCCTTGCGGCATGACACAGACAACCATCTCGTCGCCCTTCATCTGCAAGGACAACGTGAGCTTCGTGCAGTGACGCAGAAGCGGTTCAATAGCTGCAAACATGGAAAACTCCTGAGATAAAAAGACCGCGCGGAGGCGGTCTATAAAGGGATGTAAATCACGATCGATGCACGGGCGAGCCGCGCGTTAGAACTTGAGCACCTTCGGGATCTTGCCCGCGTAGTCGAAGCCTTCGACCGCCAAAAGCGCGTCGATGACCTCGGACTTGGACTTGCCGAAGACTTTCTTGAAGTTGTCGCCGAGCGCGGCACGAATGCCCAACTCGTCAGCGACCACCATCATTTCCGACTTCGTGATCAACTCCAGAAACTCCTTGCAGAGCTTCCAGTGCTTCGCGAGATCGAGGTGATGGTGCTTACACAGACGCGTGAGGTGCTGGACGTCGAGGCCTTGAATTGCAGCGACCGTCACGCCGGTTACGGCGTGAGCGATTTGCGCGTCGTCGGCAGCGGTCGATGCCGCAGCCGCTTTCGAGACGTCGCCAGCCGCGATCTGCTCTTGCGTGAGCTTTTCCCAGATGCCAGACAGCGTCTTCTGATCGACGCAGCGCATCTGGTCGGACAGTGCGATCGCAACGAGGTATCGCTGAGCCAACGCCGGATCGGCTCCCACCTCGCGGCGCAGGGCTTTTCGCCACAACGCCACGCGATACGATTTGATCCTGTCCGACTCAGCCACCACCGTCGCCGGCGGGTTGCTCGTCGTCGATGCCGCGGACGAACCGGCCGCGCCCTTCGCTGCTGCGGGCGACGCTTTCGCGCCCCCCTTGGCTGCCTCGGGCTTCGGCTGCGTCGCCGCTTTCACCGCCTGCAATTGCGCTGCCACCTTCTTCATGTTGCAGACGGTGTCAAAGCACTGGCCGCGATAGACCTTGCCGATCGAGTCAGGCAGGCCGCTCACCGCCGCGCCGTAGTTCTGGCACGCGTGACACGCCTTCGCCTGCTCTTCACCGACGCCCTTCGGACCGTCGACAGCGAGCTGCACGCGCGTGTGGTTGTCGCCAGCACGCACGATGCGCACTACCGGATATTCGTCGCGCTGGCCGGTGGCAGTCGCTTCGAGCATCTTTTCGGTCTTCTCGTTGTAGCAGGTGCGGTTGGTGCAGTTCCCCGTACCGATGGACTCGCCGAACATCTCGCCCTGTGTGGACGAGTTGTGCGGGCATCCGGCGCAGTCGGCCTTGTCGAAGATCGCGGCCGCCAACGAACAGGCGACCTGTTCGATGGTTTTCTTGACCTCGGCGACCGCCTTGCCTTCCTTGATGATCACCGGCAGCAGCTTGTCCTGCGTCTCCTTGGCGAGCGCAGCAAGCAACTCGGCGTGACCGAGAAGGATCTGTCGCGTGCTGAGCGCATCGAGCACGGGAGTGCTGCAGTTCATCAGCGCGAGACGCTTATCCAGAGTCGCACGGGACCAGCCGAAAATGCGCGCGACTTCGTCGCGATCGCCCTTGCACAGCCCAACTTGCTCGGCTGCCGCAATGGCTTCTTCGGCGGGCGACATGTCGGCTCGCTGAACGTTCTCGATGATGGCGAGTTGCTTCGCTTCGACCTCATCGATGTCTCGAACGACGACCGGGATTTCATAGTCCTCGCCGTGCGCCGCGAGCGCCGCCTTGTATCTGCGGCCACCAGCGACGAGGCTGAATCCGCCGTCAGCGAGCGTGCGCACGATGACGGGCTGAATGACGCCCTTTTCGCGCACAGACGCGGTCAGCTCTCCCATCTCCGCCGCATCGAAGTACTTGCGGGGATTGATGCTGACCTGGATGTTCTTGAGAGCGAGTGTAGGTTGCTGTTGCATGGCAGGGCTCCTGAGAGGGGAACCTGCCCCCTTTGGGAGTGGTTCCCAAAGGGTTGAACAACGTGGGCTGACGGGAGTCAGCGCGGGGTCGATGCGTCTATGACGCGGGTGATGGAGTAAAGATAGCGGTTTAGATTGCGAGCACGCCGTGCAAAAGCTCACGAATTCATGCTGTCTTTCAAAGCCAGGCGGGTCGCGGCTCGTTTTCGTCTGCATCGAGCGGCTTTCCGCGCGTCCATGCAAGTCGGTGAACCGAGACGAGATCCGCCGCTAGCCGCGCCGAATCGGCCGCAGACAGCGCGAGGCTGATCGAGCGAATCTCGTCGACGCCGACTGCCACCTTTACGACCAAAGTCACGTCACGATAACCCGGCGCATCGAGCTTGTTTTCGTACTGGCAGGAATGCACGACGTCATCGTCCGGCAGCGGCGTGTGCGCCGGTTCGTCAGCCAGCCCCCATCGTCTGATCATCGCCAGCCAGCGGGCTTCCCCATTGGGAAAGTAGCGATGCACTTCCGTCGCGTGCCGACCGTCCAGCCGCAGCACCTGCATGCAGTGCTCCAACAAATCCTCGTCGAGCCGTCGAAAGTCCGTGAGGCTAAATGGGAAGTCGTCGCCGTTGTAGAGGCCTGCGAGGAACTGAGCAGCGACCCGCGCCTGTCCAGAGCTGCCCTCGGCCACGTCAAGGAGATAGGCGAGCGAGTCCAGGCTCGCGTCGCGGTCCTGAGCGCGTATCTCGGCCGCTCGCTGCGCGGGGGTCGTCCCGCCCGCCGCTTTTGCCAGAAAGTCGTGAACGGTCTCTTGGAGTGCTTCGGCTAAATGCGTTGGGATGGTGAAGGCGATGGATCGGCTGCTGGGTGTCGGCGAATTACTCATTGCATTGTCGTGGCGTGACGGGCGCTCGAGGCGGCGCCTGTTCGCATGATGCCATGAGTGAAAAAGTGCGCCGGCACGACGCCGGCACCCAAGACGATCGGCGCATAACCGTAAGCGCTAAAACGAGCACACCTTTCTTCGAGGGGCGTTAAGAGCGACGATTGCGTCCGCAACCCACATTGCGGACGCAGACCATGAGCGACGATGAGTTTGACTTTCTGCCACTCCGAGTCATCCGAGAATGCTCCAACGGCAAACGAAGGTACGACCCTGAAGGCAAGCGCCGACTGATTCAGGCATGCCTGCGACCGGGGGCGTCAATTGCCGGACTCGCACTCAGGGCACAGGTAAACGCAAACCAGCTTCACAAGTGGATAAGGTTACATGAGAAGGCAAACTCTGCTCGTGCAGCACGAAACACAGTTGAGCCGTCAGCGGCGGCCTTCATCCCGGTCCTTGCTATCGAACCGGGCTCTACGCGGCCCGCCCTCGAGCTCGCGAAGTTGCCGGCGTCATCGAGTCCCAAGCAACCTGCGACTGCGTCGCGACCAACGGCGCGCCTGTCAGCGCACCTCCCGAACGGGGTAAGAGTCGAACTTGAGTGCTCACGGCACGATGCGCCGCTCGTCACGGCCTTGATCGTCGCGCTGGGAGAGCGTTGATGTTCCGCCTTGATTCGGACCTCCGCATTTATTTGCATCGCGAACCGATTGACTTTAGGGCGGGAATCAACAGCCTCACGGCGTTGGTTGAGCAGTCGATGCAGCTCGACCCCTTCGCTCGCGCCGTGTTCGCGTTCCATAATCGCAAGCGCAACCGCGTCAAGCTCTTGTTGTACGAGCGTTCGGGCTTCTGGCTGATGTTGAAGCGCCTCGAGGCAGACCATTTCGTGTGGCCATCCCGGAAGCAGCCCGTGATCGAGTTGACGACCGAGCAGCTGCATTGGCTTTTAGACGGCATCGACATCGACGCTGTACGACGTCATCCGGCCCGGCAGTACCATCATACGAGCTGATGCGGCGCGCCTCGTCCAAGCGACGGTCCCAATAGCTGTTACAAATTCCGTAAACCCATCGAGCGTTGCCTTTCGCTACCGTGGGTACCATGGATGAACGCGAATTCTCCCAATTGCCTCCTGCCGCCCAGGCTTACATTCGCGAGCTCGAGGCCAGCAACCGCCAGTTGGGCGAACGCGTTCGCCATCTCGAGGAACAATTCCGGCTCGCGCAACACAAGCGTTTCGCGCCAAGCAGCGAGAAGCTCCAAGATCGGGTGTTCGACGAGGCCGAGCAGATCGCAATTGAGGACCTTGATGAGGACGTAGACGAACTCGACTTACCAGACACAGGTCTGCCGGAGGCGGCCGAGCCTGCTCGCCGCAAACGAGGACGCAAGCCTCTGCCTGCAGATCTTCCGCGTCAGCGAATCGAGTACGACTTGCCCGAGGAGCAGAAGATCTGCCCCTGCTGCAGCAACGCAATGCATCGTATGGGCGAGGAAATCAGCGAACAACTGCATATCGAAGTGAAGGCTTCAGTCCTGCAACATGTTCGTTTCAAATATGCGTGCCGTCATTGCGAGCGTGTCGCTGAACGTACGCCGATTCTGACCGCGCCGATGCCGGCCCAACCATTGCCAGGCAGTCGGGCGAGCGCGGCCATGATCGCCACGGTGATGACGGGTAAATACGTCGACGGCACGCCGCTATATCGGATGGAAGAGGCGCTCGGGCGTGCGAACATTCCGGTGGGCCGAGGCACGCTGGGGCACTGGGTCATCAAGCCAACGCAATTGCATCTCGACCGCCTGTACCGGGAGTTACGCAAGACGTTGCTGTCGCAGCCGCTGATTCATGGCGACGAGACGACCGTTCAGGTGCTGAAGGAACCGGGTAAGGCCGCACAGAGCCAGTCTTACATGTGGCTGTACCGCAGCGGGCAGGATAGCGAAGAGCCTGTAGTGTTGTTCGACTATCAACCTGGACGCGGCAAGCAATACCCTCAGGCGTTTCTTGCGGATTACAAGGGCGCGGTGATGTCCGACGGTTATAGCGCCTGGCGAACAGTCAAAGGTGTGACTCACTTCGGCTGCCTTGCTCATGCGCGACGCGGATTCGTAGATGCTCTGAAGACGCAGAAGAAATTAGGCAAACGCGCGCAGCAAGCGCTCGAATTCTTCCAGCGACTTTACCGCGTCGAAGCACTCGCGAGAGAGAAACCTCCGAGCGGGGAAACGCGTGCTAGCTATACCTTACGACTGCGACAGCAGCACAGCGTTGCGCTGCTTGAGGCATTCAAAGCTTGGCTGGATGAGCAAGCACCTCAAGTGCCACCCGAAAGCGCGCTGGGCGATGCCATCAACTACACGCTTAACCAATGGGAGTATCTCAGCCGTTACATCGGCGACGGGCAAGCCCCAGTGGACAACAACATCGCGGAACGGGAAATTCGCCCGTTTGCCACCAGCAGAAAGGTTTGGCTCTTCAGCGACACGGTCGCCGGAGCAAAAGCCAGCGCCGTCATCTACAGTCTCGTGCTTACATGCCGCGCGTGCAACGTCGAGCCATACGCGTACCTGCTTCACGTACTGACTCAACTGCCTCAACGAGCACAAGACGCTGACATAAGCGACCTACTGCCATTTCGGTTCATGCAGTCTCAGGTTCCGATCGACGCCGCCTGAGCACAGAAAATCACACGCAAACGTCACGCTTCCACGCCAGCAGATTTGCGGCGCTCGGCGAAATTCTTGCGCGCGCCGGTGCACTCAAATTAGCGCTTACGCATAACCGGGGGGACGCCTAACCGCGAACGGAGCCTATTGGCATTAAGGGCCAAATGATGCGGCGAAACGAACACTCGCACTCGCAATGGCGCAAACACCCCGGGGCGTGGCCGAACGGTCATCAATTCTCGGGTAAAGGGCCGGAAAAAAGGTTCATCGCAGTCCGGGGGACCGTTCGCGATAGGCTTTCCCCGGCCATGAAGGGTCACTCGCGCGTACTGTCGTTCAGACATTCAGGCGTCGAATCCAAGCCGAAACCGGCCAGCCCGTTATTTGTGAATGGAGCAGCGTTGATGCTCGGCCAATGCGGACGCTCAGTTATCGGCGTCGTCGGCGCCGACTAAAGTCAAGCCCGTCCTCATCGAAGGCAAAAGCTACCGCATGAAAGACCAGGACGGCACGGATCCCGCGACCGCGTGATCGGCTTCGCCATGGAGTTTTCAAACCGTCCGTTTTAGACGAAATTCTCGCCGCTGCCAGCACTAGTCACTCGGTCCAATTTAACCCGGCCCATTTAGTCAACTGCCGGGGCGGATATCGCGCTATTCTGTAATCATTGCATGGCCCACTTCGGACCGAAATTGGAAAACGAAAAACACGAGCCTATTACGCTCCGCATCTACCGCGCACCTTCTGGACGGTGGGCGGGCTGTCTCCTTGTCGGCGAGGCGGACATTGGCTCTTTCGACGGATACGACAGCCCGGATCAAGTGGAGGAAGCTGCGCGGGAAACGGGCGTGTACCCGGACCGCGTGGAGGTGTATTAGTCGTATCTGTCGAACTGCATTGTCACAAACAAAGAGGCCCACCGAGGGTGGGCCGGAAACTTCAATAAAGGACCGTACGTCGGCCTGACTCATGAGCCGGCGCACGCGCTCCACAGTACGCCTTGTGGCGAGGAAAGCAAGCGATTAGTTGCTAGGTTGAGCCAGTAAGGGCGAGGTATCCGGAATCCCGACACGGGGCAAGTTCTTTGTAGACCCGGTCCGTAACACACAGAGCACAGATACACAGTAGAGCATGGCGTTTGCCAAAACTTGTTACTGCAATAATTTGCCTGTTTATTTGCGTAGGTCAGCGAGCGCGCAGCTCGCTGCCACTCATTGGTCTAATGGAAGGTAGGGATTAGCTCACCATGAATACGTACTATCTGGTCCAATACTCGTATGGCCTCAGAAAGCTCATGTTCGATATACTGTGGCTCTCTACCTGCATCTAATGAATCGGCTATAGCGTCGATTGCCGATTTCGTTATATTGGGTGAAACTTTCGCTAGCTTGTGATGCAGATTCGTACGGCGTTGAAACAGCATCAAGTACTCGTATCGGTCTGATACGAACAGAGACAGCCCCTCGTATTGCTCTTTCGGGATATTGAGCGAGTCGGCGATATCTTTAACGTCCTTACCCTTAGACGCTATATCGTCTATCACGGCTGCTAGGTCCTCACTTATAGCATTCAGGAAGGTCTCAATAGTTTGCTCCATTTCAAATCCTTGTTAAATTAGACCCGCGTCCTCAATTTAATCCATTCGGCCGTGGCATTAGAAGGGCGGTGGAAACGGCCATACCAGTTCTTGTCGGCTAATCGTTGCGAATTACCAACAGATGCGACTAGTTATAGCTGTATTCGTCCTGAAAAGATAGACATTCCGAGGGGCAGTCGTAAAAACAAGGCGTTTCGGCCATGACACCGACAGACTCCCATCAGCATAACGGCCAATATCAGTTAAAACTGTTGAAACAGGCCAAGGATGGCAAAAGGGACAAATATCCAGGGTCTAGGCCATTTTTAGCCATTCTACGGATAGGTAGTCGCTTTTGGATTGTGTGCGAAACGCGTACTTTGTTGCGCCTTAATGCCACCGTTCGGCCGTCAGCGGTTATCCTCGTTTTGATTACGCTTCCTTCCGCCGACGCCAAGCTGGATCAGTTGCTGACCTCTCGATGATCCGGGTGACGAGTTCGCGAATGCTAGCGGTTCCATGATGAGATCCACATCGGAGCGGTTCACGTGAATCTCGGTATCCGGATCGAAACGGAGTCGGGGCTGCCGCTGCTGAAGATGGCAGCAGGCGCGGCCGTGCTCGATTTCGCGATTGGGCGCGCTATGCGTGGTCGGCCATACATTTGGCCGAGACGCAGGCGAGCTGAACCGTTGACTGATGCCACGCATATCGTCCGCGGGCTCTATTTTTGGCCGGCGTAAGCATCTGTACAATCGCCGGTCCTGACGGCACCGCACATTCGTTTCGACACACGAACCTTCGCAGCCCTTGACGCGACGCTCGTCGCGCACACATCCGCGGCCCTTTGCGGTCGACAGAGACGCGCCAGAGCATAGGCTACCGCCACTCCCATCACCAAGCCCAAACGCGGTCCAAACGAGTGCGCTGGGCGCCGCCTTGCTGCAAGCCAACCAGGATAATCTGGAAAGCTGCCCCATCTGCTTTCGCCGCAACGCGGGTCGAAGGACAACCTCCACCGCGGCCGGATCACAACCGATACGCCCAACGGATGTGGGAACCGATGGGTTCGCATCCAAACAACGAAATAAAAGGAGTTCGCCCAGCGGAAAGGGTCTACAGTGAGCAGACCGTCCTCACAATGAGGACGGTCTTTCAGAGGTAGTTATGCGATTAGATCTCAAGAATGCAATTCCCCTCGCGGAAAATGAGCCTGCTTACAGCCGGGATCGTCGAGAGAAGCTTCTCATTCTCAAAACTGCGGACGCTAAGAGAGCAGAGCGGAGGAGTTTCAGTTTTTCACATATCGATTCAACCGTAAGCAAGTGGCGATTTCCAACTAAACCGTAAAAAGCTGATCTTGACGCATCGTTTTCCCATTCCGCACCGAAGGTGCGATGCCGCCAGACATCTTTCTGGGGGCTATGGCGATCCACGGAAATCATGTTCGAGGTCAATCTTTCATGCACCGAGTGATTGCGTATCGCGGTTTCGAAATTTGCGTCGAATTGATTCCGGCTGCTGAAGACGTGTTTGACGTGACTTTTCAGATCAAAGGCGGCACTAACCTCGAAGTCCTCGGCGCGCGGGGAAGCCGCATACCGCTGCGCAACGGCCCGTTCACCGAACGATGGGCCTACCTGGTTGCCGAGATCGCCGGACAAGCCGCGATCGACGTGTTGCTCGGCCCAACCGAGTGATCCAGGACGTCGGATTCGCGAATGCGGATAGCGTCCAGCTCTGTTCGGCCATGAAGCGAGGTTCGCCGACGACGGAGCTTAAACTTTCAAGGGGGCTGTCGCCTTAAATTCTGGATCCGAGTGCGGAAGCTACGACATTCACCGAAATTGAAGGCCCGCTTCCTGCCGGCGCTTCAGTTCCTCCATCTCCTGTGAGCCAGTTCGCGAGGACGTATCATTGATACACCCACCTGTATGATCACGAGCAGGTAGTATCACGCTTCTTTCCCAGCCCTTAACCGCCCGGTCCGCCGCATCGCGCTGCGGAGAAGATTGCCGAAAACCGGAGACAGCGTGACCCAGAGCTCGAAGCAGCGCAGTGCATCCACCGGCCCGAATTTTCCGGTGGTGGGGATTGGCGCGTCGGCAGGCGGTGTTCAGGCCCTTCTGCGGCTATTTGAGACGACCCCACCCTCGCCCGGTGTCGCGTTTGTCGTCGTTCTGCATCTTTCCCCCGATCACGCGAGCCATGCGGATTCCGTGCTCCAGTCGGTCACGCGCCTGCCTGTGAAGCAAGTCACCGTACCGACCCTGCTCGAGAAGGACGCCGTCTACGTCATTGCTCCGGGCAAAACGCTCGCAATGGTCGACGGTTACCTGCAGGTGGGCGAACCTGACTTGCCACGCTCGCCCCCGACGTCGGTGGACATATTCTTCCGCAGTCTGGCCGACGCGCACGGCTCCCGCTCGATTGCCGTTGTCCTGTCGGGCTCCGGCGCGGATGGCTCGGTCGGCATCGCGCGCGTACGCGAACGTGGCGGGATCACCATCGCTCAGCGCCCCGAGGAGGCACAGTATGGCGAGATGCCTCGCAATGCGATTGCCACCGGTGATGTTGACTTCGTCCTCGCCATACCCGAAATCATCCCGCGGATTCTCGAGATGACAAGCAACGCTGCTCAGATCGAGTTGCCTTCGCCATCGGATGCGGAACCATACAGTGGTACCGAAGCGCTCATTCCCGATGCCGATGCGATTGATGAGGTACTGGAAACCTTGCGAACGCGCACCCGTCACGACTTCTCGAACTATAAACGCGGTACGGTCATGCGCCGCATCGAGCGTCGCATGCAGGTCGCTGGTGTGCCGACGGTCGCCGCCTATCGAAATCATCTCAACGAGCATCCTGATGAAACACCGAAGTTGCTCGCCGACATGTTAATTGGTGTGACGAACTTCTTCCGCGATCCTGACGCCTTCGCCGCCTTCGAAGACACCGCGTTGCCGCTGCTCCTTAAAAACCTTCAGGGAAGAGAGGAAATAAGAGCGTGGGTCCCGGCATGCTCGACGGGCGAAGAAGCCTATTCGGTCGCAATGATTCTTGACGAAGCGGCACGTCGCCTGCCTCACCGTCCACGGGTCGTCGTGTATGCCAGCGACATCGACGAGCGAGCGATCGCCATCGCGCGTTCGGCTAACTATCCCGCAGCGATCGAGACCGATATTTCCCCCGCTCGCCTGAGCCAATACTTCAACAAGGACGGCAATCGCTACCGGCTGGTCAAATCGCTGCGCGACACGGTGATCTTCGCCGCGCACAACCTGCTTCGCGATCCGCCTTTCTCGCGAATCGATGTGGTGTCCTGCCGCAACTTCCTGATTTATCTCGACCGTCGTGCGCAGACACGGGTGCTCGAGAGCCTGCATTTTGCTCTGCGGCCTCATGAAGGTTTCCTGCTGCTTGGCACAGCGGAATCGGCCGATTTTGCGCACCAGCTTTTCACATCCGTCCAAAAGCAGCACAGAATTTACCGTGCGCTGCCCAATGCGGCCGCCAACAGCTTGCTGTCATACGGCGATCTTCAGGGGCCGAGCACCGTCGGTCAGACGTTTTTCTCGTTGCCCTTCGCAGCGAAGCCGATTGACGCGCTTCTGCCGAGCCAGGCGCGGGCACTCGATCTCTTTGGGCCGCCGATCATCATTATGCGCTCGGACGGCACCATCATGCACCGCTCCACCCATGCGAACAGACTGACGGAAGACGTCAGGCGCGCCCGGGTCGTCAATCTTTTCGACATTGTGCGCAGCGACGCTCAAGCCGGTGTCCGGCACGCGGTCCAGCGTTGTGTGACTCGCGCGCGCCGTGAAGACGAAGCATCGGTGCCTTTTGTTACAGCATCGGGTGAGATCGCGGTCGATCTGTCATTTCGACCTTTTCACGACCCCACGCGCAGCGAGTATCTCGTGGCGGTCACATGTGATCTGCTGACACCGCTCCCGGATTCAGTCCCACCGCTCGCCCCCTCGGCAGCCGGCGACACGCTGGACTCCCTCCGGGAAGCGCTGGCCGGCAGTGAAGATCGTTTGTCGAGTTCCATGGCACTCGAGCAAACGTCCGCCGAAGCGCTTCGAGCGTCGAATGAAGAACTGCAGGCAATGAACGAGGAGTTGCGCTCGGCGACCGAAGAACTGGAAGCCAGTCGCGAAGAACTGCAATCGCTCAACGAAGAATTATTGACGGTTAATTCGGAGTTGCTGGCGAAGGTGCAAGAGTCGGCGCGCGTGAGCGACGATCTGCAAAACCTCATCTCGCTCGTCGGCGTTGCTACGGTGTTCGTCGACCGCTCCCTCAACATCAAACGATTCACTTCTCCAGCGGAAACCCTTTTCAATATGCTGCCTGGCGATATGGGGCGACCGTTGCAAGATCTGACGCACAAGCTCGATTATCCCGAGATGATCGAGGACCTTCGCGTCGCGTTCGAGTCGCTCAAAACGTCCGAAAGAGACGTTCGGAGCAAGGACGGACGGACCTTTCTTGCCCGAGTGCTGCCGTACCGCACGGACGACGATCGCATTGACGGAGCCGTGCTTGCACTGATCGACATCACCGAGCAACGCGCTGCGCAGAATCAGGCAAGGGCAAGTGAAGAGAAGCTCAAGCTCGCGGCTCGCGAGACGCACGACTTCGCGATCGTGGTGCTGGACGACGATGCCAGAATTGTGAGCTGGAACGTCGGCGCAAACCGCATTTTCGGATTCACCGCCGACGAGATGCTGGGCCAGTCGCTGGAGGCGATTTTCACGCCCGAAGATATCGCCAACGGAATACCAAAGTTTGAGCAGGAGAAGGCGCGCAAGCACGGGCGTGCCGAAGATGAGCGCTGGCATGCAACGAAAAGCGGCTCACGCGTCTTCTGTAGCGGATTTCTCAGCCATATCCAGTCACCCACTTTTTCGGGTTTCACGAAGATCGTTCACGATGCCACGGGTCGCAAACTGGATGAGAGTAGAAAGGAGATGTCGCTCGAACGAGAACGCGCCCAAAACACCGAGGTCATCAAGCTCAGCCGGCTCAAAGATCAGTTCATGGCGGTGCTGTCCCACGAACTGAAGAACCCGCTGAACCTGATACACATGAAAGCAGAGATACTCGCCCGAATGCCGGAAGCGCGAAATCTCGGTCGTGTTCAGGAAGTGTCCGACGCGATCCAGAAGGCGGTCATGACGCAGGCGCAGCTAATCGACGACCTTCTCGACTTCTCCCGGATTCAAACGGGTAAGCTCACGCTTCGCTTCGCTCCGACGGATGTCGCAAGCACGGTCCGCACGATTGCGAGCGCCATGCAGAAGGATTTTGATGATGGCGGCGTTACGTTGCAGGTGGACGTCCCGGCCACGCCAATGCTGATCCGAGGCGATGCGGTGCGCATCGAGCAGATCGCATGGAATCTGTTGAGCAACGCCCTGAAATTCACGCAGCCAGGGGGACGCGTGGCGGTGCAGCTAGGGCTGGACGCCAATCATGTTCGTCTCGAAGTGACTGACACGGGCTGCGGGATCGCACCGGCTGCGCTCGAATCGGTGTTCGAGATGTTTCAGCAAATTCCGAACGCTCTGTCCCGAACAAGGAGCACGGGCTTAGGCATTGGATTGTCGCTCGTTCGCCAGCTCACCGAATTGCATGGCGGCACGGTCAAAGCGTATTCCGATGGCGAGGGCCGAGGTGCTCGGTTCGTCGTTTCACTTCCTACAGACGCATCCTCCTTACGCCGGCAGGCGGGAAATTCGCCCGCCGATCTTTCCCTCTTTGGAGGCCTGCGCATTTTGTTGGTCGAAGATGCAATCGAGTCGCTCAAGGCAATGGACGAGCTCCTGGCACTGTACGGTGCCGAGGTGTCGACGTCTGCGCGTGCGGCCGACGCGTTGATGCTGGCAGAAAAATCGGCGTTCGACGTCGTGCTGACAGATGTCAATCTGCCCGACATGGGTGGTTATGAACTCGTCCGTCGTCTTCGCAAGCTGCCTCGCTACGCGGTGACTCTGATTGTCGCCATCACCGGCCGTCCGCTCGCTCAAGAAGACGCGCAGGCGCGCGAGGCTGGATGCACGGTTTGCCTTTCGAAGCCATTTAACCTGCAGTCGTTTGCGGATATCGTTCGCCAACATCGAGCGGGCGATTGACACAACGACCTCATCATGTCCCTTAAGCAAGTACGACGCTGCAACCCTTGAGGCGGCACGTGCGTTGCGGTACCGACAGAGACACTGATCGTTCCCGCTATGCAATTCGAAGCCCCATCGATGTCCGGATTATGGACCACTCGCCAGTTTGACCCTATCCACCCACCCGTGGCGGTACTAATCGTTGACGATGAAAAGGCCGTTGCCGAAGCACTTGCCGCCGCGCTGACAGCTTACGGCTTTCGCATTTACGTCGCGGACAGCGGCGTGGCAGCGCTACGCACCCCGCGCGCCTGGGCCCCCCATGTTGTCGTGCTCGACATTGAGATGCCGACCTGCGACGGCTTCACGGTAGCGGAGGCGATGCGAGGGTCTGATCGATTTGCCGTCGTTCCCATCATCGCGCACACCTCGCTTGCTGAGGCGGAAGTGATCGAGCGTGGCAAATCGGCGGATATTGACGCTTTCTATCGAAAGGGCGACGCGTTGCCTGGGCTGTTCAAGTTGATCGAGCATCTTGCTCCATCTGTAGCGCCATCTCTGTGAGAGCGATAGCGACGCTACATTGAAGTCAATGCTCGCAAAATGCTTGTGGGTAAAGTGTGGCGCGCTGCGATCCAGGCTCCCCGTCGACGCGTAATGTAACCGCTCGCCATCGGGCGCAAGCACTTCTCCGGCTGTCACTCGTACCAACACTAGGAGGTGGTCTCCTGCCTCGACGTCGCTGACCACTAGACATTCAAAATAGGCAAGTGCGTCGAGCAGCAGCCGTAGAACGCATTGAAGATGTCAACGTTGCGTTCATAAAGTCGTCAACTGACGACTTCATGAGGCCCGTCAGGACGGCGAGCCATGCTTGGCGGCCTTCGCCGGACGCGAAACTGATCTGGGAAGCCAGCGATGCAGGGACGGATGGTAGTCGCGCATCACGGCAGACGGACACGACCGTCGCGGACACGTAGTCGGCCATGTGTCGCCAGTGGAGGCGTCTATCCACTTCGTATGCCCGAGGTCTCGTCCGTCCGCGCGTAAATGGCCGGTTTGGGACATTCGACGCGACGCCATGGATCGGCGACAACGCTGCATAAGCAAGCGCACACCGCGAAGAAGTTGAACATGAGCCGCCGTGCCGACGGCCGAGTGAACCTAGCCCGATTGGACCCCCTTCGCAGCCGCTTCAAGCAAGCACGATGTCACGAGCTTCTTCGCCTTCTGCTCAATGCGTGGTCGTTCGGACGAAGCGCCGTGCAACCCTCGCGAATGGGCGATAGGGGAGACGCTTAGGGGTATTAAGCGATAGCGAAGCACAGCCAGCATTGAGCGTCCGCTTCTGGGAAAAGCGTGTGGCTGAAGTGGGTCGAAGATTGACCACTCCACCAAGCGCAGAATCGATCTCCCTTCGTTGAAGAGGAGATTGTCATGGAACCGCTTAATACTTCCGGCGCCCGTCGGGTGCCGTGGAACAAGGGGAGGCTGACCGGCCAGAAGCCTCCGCTGAAGCTTCGAGAGATCTGGGCAATTCGAACGAGGCTGCAGATGTCGTCCAATGCTCGCGAGTTGGCGATGTTCAATCTCGCGATCGACAGTAAGCTTCGAGCGTGCGATCTGACGCGCTTGCAGGTGCAGGACGTCTACATGGGAGGTCATGTCGTAGGTCGCGCGACTTTCATGCAGCAGAAAACGCATCGACCAGTGCAGTTCGAAATCACAGAGCAGACTCGTCAAAGTGTCTGCGCTTGGATTTCGGCGCGGGGCTTGAAGCCTGCCGACTATTTGTTTCCAAGTCGATTGCATGCCTCAGCGCACGTGTCGACGCGCCAGTATGCGCGTATCGTTCATCGCTGGGTCGCGTCGATCGGACTTGATGACACCGCGTACGGTACGCACACCATGCGTCGAACGAAAGCGTCGTTGATCTATCGACGTACCAAGAACTTGCGCGCGGTCCAATTGCTGTTGGGTCATACAAAAATTGAAAGCACCGTGCGATACCTTGGGATCGAGGTAGACGATGCACTCGAAATGGCCGAGCAGACCGAAGTGTGATCGCCGGTGGCCGACGAGCGTGCGCTTGTCGGCCAACTTGCGACGGTCAACGCTGCAAGGAGAGGTCTACAACAGCGACCATTGTGCTTTCCGCAGCGGACGTTAAAGCGCGAAGGGCGATGGCTCGCAGGACGTTGTCGGTTGGCTCGCAGAGTCGTTATGCTTCGGCTCTGCGCGGGGCCGTCCATAGCAATTCTTGCAGCTCGCGCTTGTAAAACCGAGCGAGCCCATTGGTGCCGTGGCCGCACGTATCCTCGCTCGCAGCGATAACAAACAGCCGGCCGTTGCGCACACGCTGCATCGCGCGCTCCATCAAGCCAGTCTCCGGCGGATAGCGTTCGTCGTCGGCGGCGTTAATGGCGAGGACGGCAGCTTCAATGTCTTCCAGGGCTGGTGCCGGGTTATAGCCGCGTGCGGCACTCCACTGATATAAGTAATCGTTGGCATCCAATGTGAACGGTTGGCCCAATCTCGCGTCGACGTACTCGTCGGCTAGTTCCATCGTCGACGCCGCCTTTTGACAGGCGAGCGTCCCACCGTTAGTGGCCAGTGAAAAAAACGCGTTGAGAAGGCGCAACGAACTTGGCTGGCTCTCATAGTTACCGCCCTGGTACTCCGGGTCGTTTCGGACCATCTCGATAAGCATGCGGCGCAGCATCCAGTTTCGGCCGGACATTTCCGTCGGTTGTGACGCCATCGGCACGAGCGCATCCATGAAATCGGGATACCGCACGCCCCAGATCCATGCGTGCATGCCTCCCATCGAATTACCGATCAACAGGCGCAAGTGCCGGACGTTCAGGTGCTCGGTCAGTAGTCGGTGCTGCGCGAGCACCATGTCGTCGTAGTTGTAAGCCGGGAATCGTGTGCGCAGTCCGTCGGACGGCTTGGACGTTCCACCGGCTCCTAGAGCGTCCGGAAGGATGATGAAATGCCTTTCGGCATCGATTGGCTGTCCGCGACCAAACAGCTCTCCCGCAAATTCAGGTGTCAGCATGCTGGCACCGGTGCCATTCGTGCCGTGCAGGACGAGGACCGGCTCACCCGTCGGATCGCCAATGGTTCGGTAGTGTAGCCGTACCTCCGACATCACTTCGCCGGTGCTGAATCGGAAATCTCGAGCGATCCAGTCACCTTCTGTCGGCGCAGGATAGGCGGCCGTACCGCCATGACTTGATTGCAGCATGATTTGCGATCCGACAGACTCGTTATTGAGAAATCGCCTGAAGGGTTTGAAGCGCACCCCCTTGTCGAGCGGACGCATAGGCGGCGTCCATGACCTGCATCATCAGCTCGGCGTCGCGCAATGACGCAATGGGCTTTGCGCCGGTGCGGCATTCCGTGAGCACCCGCTTGACGAACAACGGATAGTAAATGTCAGTCTCGAGCTGGAGGCGGCGGCTTCGCGTGCCGGCGGAGAGATTGTTCCTGTCGCGAATCTCGATGCGGTCCGGGCCCGATTTCGCGTAGATGCGATCGGATGCAAGCGTGAACGAAAACTCGCGCTGCTCGTCGGGCGTGCTGGGGAAGCTATATCCCGTTTCCACCAAGCCGATCACACCGTCTTCGGTTTGCATGGTTAGCAGCGAATAGTCCTCAACGGCCCCTCGATGCGTCCTTGCGTTCATCGTGGCAGAGACTCGCGCCACCTCCTTCCCGGTCAACAACCTGAACAAGTCGATGAAATGAGTCGCGACATTGATCGTCGATCCGCCGCCCGAATGCACGGGATCGAGCGCCCAGCCGGCGCCGGCCGCCTCGTATCGGTTTGGCGGCCCCACAATGAAACGAAACGACATGTAGTTGAAGTCGGACGGTATGCGGCCCTCCGCATCTTCGAGCGAACGGAGCAACTCGCTCATTCGAAAGATCAATGGCACGGCGCAATAGAGATTGGCCTGCTCGGTCAGTTCGCGAAGTCGGGTAACCTGCGACATGTTGACGCCGCACGGTTTTTCCAGTGCAAAGGGAATGTTGCGCGCGATCACGGCCTCGGCGAGCGCCGGCATCTCGGAATGCCGCCCGAACACGAATGCAAAATCGACTTCCTCGCGCTCGAGCAATTCATAGGCCGACGCGTACAGCTTGCTTCCGAATCGTGCGGCAATCGCCTCGCCCTTGACATGCTCCGCATCCGACACGGCGACCACTTGAATTCCTGGCGCTTCCAGCGCATTCAGATAGAGCGGGACATGCCAATGGCTGACTTCCAGCAAAGCAACTCTCATGCGTATTCTCCTTAGAAATACCTATTTATCGCGGGTCCGGTATTGTTCGTCCCTCGGGGCAGTAGTCGAATCCTAGAAACTTAAGTGCATAGACAGCCTGCCCTCGATGCATCGGGCCCCCGTCTTGTGTGCGGCAGCCGCGTGCCTGCGCGGCGCGTCGCAGCGGAGTTGGCTCCGGCGCATTGATGATGTCGACAACGATCGCGCCAGGCGCGAGTCGCTCCGGATCGACCGGCATGGCATCACCGGCTTTCATGCCAAGCGGCGTGGCATTGATGACGACCTCGAATCCTTGGGGATCGGGTGGCCCTGAACGTACGTCGCAGCCAGTCTCGGCAGAAACAGCTGCCGCGAGGTCGGCCGCCCGATGTGCATCGATATCCGAAATGGTGAGCCTGCTAGCACCTGCTGACGCGACTGCAAATGCAATGGCGCTTCCCGCGCCTCCGGAGCCCACGAGAAGCACAGACTTGTTCGCAGGATGGTTGCCTTCCCACTGCATTCCAAGAACGCATCCAACGCCATCGAATATCGCGCCGACCCAACGTCCATCCGCCTCGCACCGGATGACGTTGAGTGCGCCGACCTGACGAGCAGTTGAATCTAGCTCGTCGACAAATTCCAACATCCGTTGCTTATGAGGCATGGTGACCAGCATGCCCGAGAGATTACCCGTCGCTTTCGCACCACTGACGAAGGCGGGAAGGTTTTGGGCCTTCACCCAGAACGGAACGCAAACTGCGTCCACCCGCTGTTCAGTAAAGAGCTGGTTCAACAATTGTGGCGACTTAGCTGCCGTCAGTGGGTCGCCCACTAACCCATAGAGTCGCGTTGTTCCTGTGATATGTGGATCCATTGCTGCGTGGCCGTCTATGTTGGCTGATGGCGCAGTCTTGCCTGACTGCTCCGAAATGTGGCGCACTAAGGGCGCGTCGGATACATCCGTTAGTGGGTAGCCGCTTTGATGTCGAATACCGCGTCTCTTTTACGCAATCCGTTGATTGCTGTTTTGGACCATTCAAGACGGTCGAATGCGCCGGGCGCTCGTTATGGCATAAAAGCGGCAAACGGCGGTGACAGTCATTTCCAGGGCGCTGGGGGTACCTCAAGATCCCAAGTCCCATAGACAGCAGGCTCGTTGATCTCGATAACCTCGAGGTCGTCGGAGCGCCACATCACGTTATGCGGTACACCAGCAGGCTGCGACAAGCCGTCGCCTGCGCTAAGCGTCACGTCGCCCTCAACCCCCGCGAAACGGAACGTCACGGATCCGCGCAGCACATAAAGGTAGTGCCCAGTCATGTCGTGCCAGTGCCAGCCGGTAGGATCGGTGAACGGCTTCAACGCGCGGATGTGCTTCGCCCCAACTCGACCGTTGGTTACCGCGGCGAGTCCGAGGTCGCGATACTCGGAATCGGCGCGCAGGCCCTCCTGGTTCCAGGGATTCTCGGCCGCGCTGAAGCGTGTAAACGCACTGAGAGATTGCGCGAGCTCGCGCGGACCGTCGTAACGGGGGGTGTCTTGGTTATGCATATGCATTTCCTGTCTGCTTGTCAGTGAAGTCGCAAGCGCCGCGGGCGCATTTTTTCTATTCGGTGGTGCCACGTTGCACCAAGCCGGGAACGGCTAGGAACGAACCTGATTTCCGAGATGTTGCGCATCGGCAGTTTTGGTTGATTCAGCCATCGCTTCGGCCCGCAAGCGCTCGTACTCGGCTTTGGGTACCGGGACCGCATTGCGGTCGCCCAGGTCGTTGAGGCGCATGCGGTACGTTTCGCGCGTCGTGAAAGCGGCGAATGCAGCCACAAGACAGATGCCGAACGTGAGCGCGCCGATTTTCAGGGGAATATTGGCGGTGCCGGGGGGCGCGACGGCTACAAAAAGTGTGGGCGTCAGTGCTGCAAGCGTCGTCCCAACGTTTTGTCCGATGGCCATCCCCGTCACGCGCACTCGCGTGCGGAATTGTTCTGGGAAAAGGCTCGGGAATACACCATTGAAGCCTTGATAGGCGATGCCCCACATCAACACCGAACAAACCACCGTGAGCCAGAGGTTATGGATGCTGATGGCGTACAAGTAGGCGAAAGAAAGCAGCCCGGCGCTGAGCACGCCGGCAATAACTGGCGGCCGGCGACCGATTTTGTCAGAGAGATTGCCGACGAAGGGAATCAGTATGACCGAGCAGATATTGCCAAGAACCGGAATCCAAAGAAAGACGCTAACAGGGAAACCGATACCGTAGGCCGGCTGCACTGCATACGCCGCGCCGAACACCGTAGCGAGAAGCGCGATGACCGCGACGAGCGCCATGCAAATGATGCGCAAGACGTCATCCCAACTCTGTCGTAGGACCTCCACAACCGGTGAAGAAGGTACCTCGCCGTGTGCCTGCTCCTCGGAGAAGGCAGGCGTTTCGTCGACCTGACGACGAATGATGAAACCCATGACGATAACGACAAAGCTAAGGAGAAACGGGATGCGCCATCCCCAGGAGGCGAAGTGTTCTTTCGACATGAAGTGCGCGAGCGGCAAGAAGACCGCCGCCGCCAGCAGCTGTCCGGCTTGCACCCCTTGGAGGGTGAAGCTTGCAAAGAAGCCACGCCGACCGAACGGTGCGTGTTCAAGAATCATGGAGCTCGCGCCAGAAACCTCTCCAGCGACGGCGAAGCCTTGAATGAGCCGAAGGACGACCAGCATCGCGGGCGCCCAGAGGCCTACCTGCTGATACGTGGGCAAAAGTCCCACGCCCATCGTCGAAATACCCATTAAGAACATGCAGAAGATCAGCACCGTCTTCCGACCGTGTCGGTCGCCGACGTGGCCGAGCACCATCGCGCCTATGGGTCGGGCGACGTATCCAACGCCGAAGGTCGCCAGTGATGCGATGATGGCAACGGTCGGGTTGCCCGAGGGGAAGAATAGCTGCGGGAAGAGCAACGACGCTGCGGTCGCATAAATGAAGAAATCGTAGTATTCAAGCGCTGAGCCAATCCAACCGCTAGCTGCGGCTATCCTGGACTGGCGCTGGCGATCAGCCTCAACCGGGGTGCTAACGTTCATACTTGTCTCCATCGTAGATTGACTTTTCGACGTCATTCTTTATAGTTGTAACATCGTTCCAGTAAGAACCATATTACGCAAATTATGAGAGTTGTCAAGGGAGCAGTTGACCGATCGCTTCAAGCGATCGAGTTGCTCGCACGTGAGGCGCGCTGGATGCGAATGTCCGATATCGCCGCTGAACTCGAGCTCGAGAAAGGGCCCGCCCATCGAGTGCTTGCGCAGCTGTGCGAGCAAGGTTGGGCTGAGCAAGATGAGCAGACTTCGCAGTACCGCTTGACATTGAAGCTGTCTTTGCTCGGTCAGCGATACCTGCACGGACTGGGATTGCCGGGCCTGGTGCAGCCAATCCTCGATGAAGTCGCAGCGCAGTGCCACGAACTCGTGCGGCTAACAGTGGTGAACGAAGGGACACTCGCCTGGTTCGCTGCGTCTCAAGGCGCGGCGCCTGGGCTGATGTATTCACCGTCCATGCATAGTCCCATCGCCTTGCACGCGACATCGGTCGGAAAAGTGTGGTTGGCGTCAATGTCAAACGACGAAGCAATCGGCCTCGCTTTGCGTGGCGGGCTGGGCCGGCCCAACGGCGTAGGCACATCGAAGGCGATTAATAGCGTTGACCGCTTGATACCGGAGCTCGAACTGACGAGGCAACGTGGATACGGTCTGGTCGTGGAGGAGGCGGAGCCAGGTGTGGTCGCGATGGCCGTGACCGTGCGTTCGTTGATTGACGGGGCGGTAGTCGGGACGATCAGTATCGCCGGACCGGTCCTCCGCATACCACCGGAGCGTTACGACGCCTTTCATGCGTTACTGCGCGAAGCGTCCGTGAAACTGGGGGCCGTATGGCCGCGACAGCGCGTCGATAGGGACGTCAATCAGGCGGCTTGAAAAGGGTGAGTTCAGCGGATAGCTCTGTCAGGACGAGGCGACACACGGGCACCGTAAGATAAGCCCGCGCCGGGCTTCTCTACGGTGCGGACTTGCAAATGTCCGGGATTGTTAGCTAGCGGTTGCACGGTGGACCAACAGTTGGTGGCCTCACTGTAGAAGTCGCGTTTAGGAAAAGTTTCCGCCGGTGCTTAGAAGCGGTGAACAATGCCTACGCCTGCTGCGAACATACTGCGCGATGACGAGGGAGTTGACTGGAAGCCGTCGCCTACCGTCGCAGTCGCGTCGATCTGACGGTTGACCGCGCCGGCTGCCGTGAATGTCGGCGTACCGAGCGTTCGGCCGTTCGCGCGTTGGAAGGCTTCCAATGCGTAGAAGCCGGTACGTTTCGACAGTGCGTAATACTGGGACAGGTTGAACTGGTGGTAGGACGCTGCGTTGTCGATGCCGTTCGCCTTGCTTGCCCACGTGTAACTGTAGCCGGCAGCAAAGTCCCATGCCGTCGTGGCCTTCCAGTGCAGCACGGTGCCAGCGGTATTGAAGACCTGCTCGTCGGTGAACTTGGACAACACTCCGGGGATGTACTGAACGTTTGTGTACGTCGCCGAGAGATCCCACGCGCTGTTGAATACGTAGCCGAGGCCGAGCGCGAAGCGATTTTGCGCCTGCGCGCCCTGATAGCCGTTCGTTACCGCCGACACGCCCGACTGGCCAGCCGTGTTCATCGTCGAATCCGCGCCGTAGACGCCGCCGCCGACGGTTGAGTTGTTAATGCGCATGAAGGCAACCGTACCGCCGACAGGGCCTTGCTGATACTGGATCGCGGCCGACCACGTCGAGCCGCGGTATACGCTGTCGGGCACGCCTGCGAGCGAGTACGAACCGCTGACCGTCACACCGTAGAGCCGTGGCGACGTATAGACGATCGAGTTATTCGCGCGGTAAATAGTGTCCAGCGCGTCCACATCGCCCGGATGCGCGCCGAAGTAGCCGGTCAGCCAGTTCGTCGGGCTGTACGGCGCCACCAGCGTGTAGTACGAGGTGTACTGGCGACCTAACGTGAACGTACCGAAATTCTGGTTTGTCAGACCGACCCAAGCTTGACGGCCGAACATCGCGTTCGTGTATTGCTGCGCGCCGTTGTTGATGTTGAAGCCGGATTCCAACTGGAAAATGGCCCTGGTGCCGCCGCCCAGATCCTCGCCGCCCTTCAGGCCGAAACGGCTGCCCGCCCAGATGCCCGACGCCGTCTTAACGTTCGAACGGCCACCACTCGTAGAACCGAGCGAGGTCTGGCTGCTTTGATAGACGATCGAATCATCGACGATGCCGTACAGCGTGACGCTGCTTTGTGCGAACGCCGGCGCCGCGGCTGCGTATGCCGTTGCCGCCACGACGACGGCCTTGGTCACGTGAAAACTCTTCATTGCGTCTCCTGTTGTGAATGAAGCGAGTTACGACTGTTTAACGAGGTCAGCACCGATGCCCGTAGTGCGTTCAAATGGCCGCCGTTTACGAATCCATTGCGTCAAGACCGTTTTGCCAGCCTGAACATCGCTGGGTATATGGACTTGCTAATGACCTCGGACACGCGATAAGCCAATGCACTGATTGATCAAAACGTTAGCTATCCTATGTTCATGAGTTGGATTGGCATGTAATGCGCGCGCGACCCAAGCTGCGCCGATCGATGAACGAGCCCCTGGCGTACGACGAGGAGATGAACTTGCGCACCTTTGAACCGGCGCCCGGCGCCGACGTACAGGTGTTCATCGACGTCGAGTTCTTGTCTGTGCAAGCAGCGGTTACGCGGAGCGGGCGGCCGGAGGCGGTTTAAGACCGGACCTTGTGGACAAGTCCTGGTTTAGCGCCACTCTTGCTCGTCGCGGCCATCGATTCTCTGCGCAGGCGTTCATATTCGGCCTTCGGTACAGGAATAGCGTTGGGATCGCCGAGATCTTCAAGGCGGATGCGGTAAGTTTCCCGAGTGGTGAATGCGGCAAACGCGGCAACGAGACAAACTCCGAACGTGAGAAAACCGATCTTCAAAGGGATGTTGGTGGATCCAGGGGGCGCGACAGCGACGAAAAGTGCGGGGATCAGCGCCGACAAAGTCGTCCCGATATTCTGTCCGATGGCCATTCCCGTTACGCGCACCCGCGGTCGGAAGAGTTCTGGGAACAGGCAGGGGAATACTCCGTTGAAGCCCTGGTAGGCAATGTCCCACATGAGCCCCGAGAAAATTAGCGAGAGCCAGAGGTTGTGAATGCTGATGGCGTAGAGGAAGCCGAAGGAAAACACGCCGGCGCTTAAGGCGCCGACAAGTACTGGCGGCCTGCGGCCAATCTTGTCTGAGAGGGTCGCGACGAAGGGAATGAGGATGACCGAGCAGACGTTACCGAGAACCGGTATCCAGAGATAGACTCCGGCAGGAAAGCCGATACCGTAGGCGGGCTGTACTGCGTACGTCGTTCCGAACACCGTTGCGAGAAATACGACGACGGCGGTGAGCGCCATGCAGACGACGCGCAAAACATCGCCCCAATTCTGTCGCAGGACTTCGGCGACCGGTGAACCGGGAACCTGACCGTGAGCCCGCTCTTGGGCGAAAGTCGGGGTTTCGCGAACCTGGCGGCGGATGATGTAACCAACAATGATAACGACAACGCTGAACAGGAACGGAATGCGCCATCCCCAGGAAGCGAATTGGTCTTTCCGCATGAAATGCGCGAGGGGCAGGAAGACCCCAAATGCCAGAAGCTGCCCAGCTTGAGATCCTTGGATGGTAAAGCTTGTGAAGTAGCCGCGTCGACCAAACGGCGCGTGTTCGAGAATCATGGAGCTGGCACCGGACAGCTCCCCTGCAACGGCGAATCCTTGCACGAGCCGGAGAATGACGAGCAGCACCGGCGCCCAGATGCCGACCTGCTGATACGTGGGCAAGAGTCCCACGCCCATCGTCGAAATACCCATCAGGAACATGCAGAAAATCAACACCGTCTTCCGGCCGTGGCGATCGCCGACACGGCCAAGCACCATAGCGCCGAGTGGTCGGGCGACATAGCCAACACCGAACGTCGCCAGGGACGCGATGATCGCGACCGTCGGATTGCCAGAGGGGAAGAAAAGCTGGGGAAAGACCAATGATGCTGCGGTCGCGTAGATGAGGAAATCGTAGTACTCAAGTGCAGAACCAATCCAGCCGCTGGCCGCTGCTATTTTCGACTGTTGCGCGCGATTCGGCGCAGTCACGATGGTTCGATCCATAACTCGTCTCCGTCTTAGATTGACTTTTCTACATCAACTCTCTATTGTTGTAACGATGTTCCAACAAGAACCATGTTACCAACGCTATGAAAGATGTCAAAGCAGCAGTTGACCGGCCGCTCCGAGTCATCGAATCGCAGGCAGGTGAAGCGCGCCGGTTGCGAACGTCCGGCATCGGCGCCGATCGGGAGGACGGGTTTACCCATCGCGTGCTCGTCCAACTGTGCGAGCAGGGCGGGGCTGAACAGGGGAAACTCACGTCGCAATACCGCCTGACTTTGAAGCTTTCCGTGCTTCGTCAGCAGTACGCGCATGCGCTCGGTTTGCCGAGGCCGGTGCGGTCGGTCCTCGATGCGGTGGCGGCGCAGTGCCGGCAACTAGTTCGTCTAACCGTTGCATGCGGCGCGGCGGCTTCAAATCTAGGCGCGGTATGCCGGTGTCAGAGGTTTGGGGCTAAGGTCATCGAGGGGGCTTGCAGATGACAGCCGCAACACAGGCCACCGAGACTATCGCCCGTCGGCGCGAGCAGGCAGCGGGTATGCTTGTGACAGCGCGCCAAAAAGGCACGCTCGTCGAGCGACTGCCAGTCGAATTACTGCCTGCGAATTTGGACGACGGTTTCGCAATCCAGCGAGAGGTTAGCCATCAACTAGGGCGGCGCATTGGCGCATGGAAGTGTGCGCTTCCGCAGCCGGGCAAACTCATCGCCGCGCCGATCTACGACGCTGATATCCATCGAGGCGATGTATGTCGCATGAACGGGCCTTTGCGTTTCGCTGTGAGGGCGGAGCCGGAACTGGCCTGCCTACTAAACCGCGACCTGCTGCCAAGGCGCGAACCATTTAGCGAAGCCGAAGTGCTCGACGCGCTTGGGCACACGCATCTCGCGCTCGAACTGCTGGGCAGTCGGTATTCTCATCCCGAATCGCTTACGTTCCCTGAACTACTGGCAGACGGCCTATTCAATGCCGGTCTTGTCATTGGACCCCGCGTTAGGTTACCCGATGGGGCCGCGCCGGCTGATCTCCCTTTGGAGATCGAACTTAGTCTGACTCGCGTCGGGGGAGAACCCGTCACGTTTAAGGGATGCCACCCTGACCGGGGCGCGCTCGCGCCGATTGTGTGGCTCGCCAATTTTCTTCGCGTCCGCGGTCTCGGGCTGCGTGCCGGCCAGGCCGTGATCACCGGGTCTTACGCGGGCGTTCTGGAGTTGCCAGTCGGTCGCGAGTTGCAAATCGGCTTCGGCAACCTCGGCACATTGCCGATCACTTTTTTGTCTTGATAGGAGTACTAGATGCGTCTCGTTCGTTTCGGCCAGATTGGTCAAGAGCACCCCGGTATCATCGATTCCAGCGGCGCGATCCGCGATCTGACCGGCATAGTGAACGGCATTGATGGAACGACGGTAACACCAAGCGCCCTCGCAAAGCTCAGCGAACTCGATTTAGACCGTCTTCCCGTCGTTGAAACCGGGGCGCGTCTCGGCGCCTGCGTTGGCAATGTCCGTAATCTCGTGTGTATTGGTCTGAACTACTCCGACCACGCTGCGGAGACCGATACGCCGATCCCGCAGGAGCCAGTCGTGTTCAACAAGCATACCGGTTCCATAAGCGGCCCCAATGATCCGGTCGTCTTGCCCGCAGATTCGCAAAAGCTGGATTGGGAGGTGGAACTCGGCGTGGTGATCGGCAAACCGGCGTGGCAAATCGACGAAGCCGACGCGCTGGACCATGTGGCGGGTTATTGCCTCGCGAATGATGTTTCCGAACGCGCCTATCAGCTTGAACGCGAAGGCCAGTGGACCAAGGGTAAAAGTGGATTTTCGTTCGCTCCTCTTGGACCGTGGCTGGTTACGCGCGATGAAGTTCCCGACCCGCAGTCGCTCGACCTGTGGCTTGACGTCAATGGCACGCGTCGTCAGACCGGCAATACACGGACCATGATCTTCAACGTCGCGCATATCGTGGCGTATCTCAGCCGATTCATGCCTTTGATGGCTGGCGACGTGATCATTACGGGCACGCCTCCTGGCGTAGGGCTCGGTCAGAAACCGCCAGTCTTTCTAAAAGCGGGCGACACGATGACGCTCGGTGGCAGCGGACTCGGCGCCCAAACACAAAAGGTTGTTCCGTACGTGGACACTCTCGGCGCGGCATGGGGCCGCGGCGAGTATCCATCGGCATTCTAAGAGAAATCGTTCTGTTAAACGGAGGAGATATGAGCCTTGCTGGAACGGGCGTTGTCGCGATTTGGCATGACCTGCTGCCGGAAGCGAAGGATGAATTTTACGAGTGGCACAACCGGGAACACATGCCCGAACGCGCCGGGATCCCCGGGTTCAGGCGCGGCCGGCGCTTCATCGCATTGGATGCAGGTCCCGAGTACTTCAATCTTTACGAGGCCGACACGGTGGAGGTGCTTGGCGCGCAAGACTACCTTTCCCGGCTCAATACGCCGACACTGTGGACCAAGCAGGTGGTGCCCTCCTTTAGGAGCGTCGCACGTTCCATCTGTCATGTCGCATATACAGACGGTGTCGGACAGGGCGCCTATCTTTCGACAGTGCGCTTTGACGTGCCCTCGACGGTGCGTACTGATGTTGTGAGAGGTCTGCGTCAACGCCTCCTCCCGCCGCTGGTTGACATGGCCGGCATCACAGGAGTCCACCTTTGCCTAGCCGATGAAGCCGTCAGTAAGGTGGAGACAGCGGAGAAGCGCGCACGCTCTGAAGGCACCCAAGTGCCGACATGGATCGTGTTGATTGAAGGATGCCGCGCTGACCGCGTCCGTTCAGCAGTGGATATTTTTAGTGCCGGACTGGTGGAACTTCCCGCCATGGGGACGGCTACGCCGAGTTCTACGCTCTATCAACTCGAGTACACGCGCTGCAAGACACCGTGGAGCGCCGGGTGAAAAGTCGCTTGCCCTTCCTAGGTAGATGGAACGGCATGGGTCATTAATCGATCCAGTAAATGAATTTACCAATTTGGTGCGAAAGTCATGATCTGCCCGACTTGACGCACAAAACGCCGCGCGCTGCGCCCGGCGTGTCCATGTATGAGACTCTTTGATGGCACGACCCAAACTTCTTCCCGACAGCTTCACGCTGGCGCTCGTCGGCACTGTCGTCCTCGCGAGCTTTCTGCCCCTGCCGCGGCGGCGCGGCAGTCGCATTCAACTGGATCACGAACATCGCCATCGGGCTGCTGTTTTTTCTGCACGGCGCGAAGCTTTCCCGTGAGGCGATCATCGCTGGTGCGACGCACTGGCGACTGCATCTTGTCGTGCTGCTCAGCACGTTCGCGCTCTTTCCGCTGCTCGGGCTCGCGCTCAAGCCCGTGCTGACGCCGCTCGTCACGCCGGCGTTCTACACCGGCATCATGTTCCTATGCACCCTGCCGTCGACGGTGCAATCGTCGATTGCGTTCACCTCCATGGCAAAAGGCAACGTGCCGGCCGCCGTGTGCAGCGCGTCCGCGTCGAGCCTACTCGGTATTTTTATCACGCCGGCGCTCGTCGGAATCGTTGTGAGCAACCACGGCGCAACGGCCGGCTCGCCGTGGCACACCGTTGGCAACATCACGCTGCAACTGCTCGTGCCGTTCATCGCCGGGCAATTGTTGCGACCGGCCATCGGCAAGTGGATCGACAAGCATCGCGCGATGCTCAAGTTTGTCGATCAGGGTTCAATCCTGCTCGTCGTCTATGTCGCGTTCAGCGAGGCGGTGAATGAAGGCATCTGGCACTCGATGTCCCTTGCAACGCTGGCGGGGCTGCTCGCCGTCAATGTTGTGTTGCTCGCGGCGGCGCTGTTCATTACGGCGTTCGCGGCCAAGCGCCTCGGCTTTTCGCGTGCCGACCAAATCACCATCATCTTCTGCGGCTCGAAGAAAAGTCTTGCGTCCGGTATTCCGATGGCAAAAGTGATTTTCGCGTCGCACGCGGTTGGCGCGGTCGTGCTTCCCCTCATGCTTTTCCACCAGATTCAGTTGATGGGCTGCGCGGTGCTCGCGCAGCGCTGGGCCGCGCGCAAGACCGCGCCCGAAGCGGCGCGCGAGAGCAAGAGCCTAGGAGATCCTGTTCGCCGCTGATTCTTCGCGCCTGTCCCAAGCGGCGCACGCTGCTTCGTCATCTTCCATCCAACGAATTACAGGAGAAAAACCATGCGTACGCTCAGCGCCGCACGCCGGAACGTCGTCGTCTTCAGAAAGCTGCCGGACGATCTGCTCGATCGCATCGCCATGAAGCACGACGTGACCGTCGCCGACCCGCGACGGGCCGATGAACTACCGCGTTTTCGCGAAGCGCTCGGCAGCGCCGATGGTCTGATCGGTTCGAGTTTCAGGATCGGCGCGGACGAGCTGGCGCGCGCCCCGCGACTGAAGGTGATTTCGAGCATCTCGGTCGGCGTCGACAATTACGATCTCGCGCAGCTCCGTCAGCGCGACATCAAGCTCTGTCACACGCCCGGCGTGCTGACCGAGACGACCGCCGACACCGTGTTTGCGCTGATCATCGCGACGTCGCGCCGGCTCGTCGAGTTGTCGAACCATGTCCGCGAAGGCCGCTGGACGCGCAACATCGGCGAGGACCTGTTCGGCTGGGACGTGCACGGCAAGACGCTCGGCGTGCTCGGCTTTGGGCGCATCGGGCAGGCGGTGGCCCGGCGCGCGGCGCTCGGCTTCGGCATGCCGGTGCTGTTCCACGATCCATTCGATGTGCCGGTTCCCGCAATGCTCGACGGACACGCGATGCGCGCATCGTTCAGCGACGTGCTCGCACGCGCGGACATCGTCGCGCTGACGCTGCCGCTCTCGGAGGAGACGCGCGGACTGATGGACGCGCAAGCGTTCGCCGCAATGAAGCCCGGCGCGATCTTCGTGAATGGCTCGCGCGGTGCGATCGTGCGCGAGGAGGCGCTGCTCGCCGCGCTCGACAGCGGCCAACTTCGCGCTGCCGGACTCGACGTGTTCGCCGTCGAGCCGCTGTCGCAGGAGTCGCCTCTGCGAACCCATCCGTTAGTCACGCCGCTTCCGCATATCGGCTCGGCGACGCACGAAACGCGGCGTGCGATGGCCGAACTCGCGACCGACAACCTTCTACGCGTTCTTGATGGCCAAGCGCCCATTGCCGCGTTCGATCTCTCGAAAGTCTGACCGATGAATGCCGACCTTCCTTCAATTCGATTCCATCCCTGTGCGGCTCGCTCGCCGGCCAGCCGTTTACTTGTAAGATGGACGAGATCACACAGCGGAAAGCAGCGCTAGTGGAGCAGGCGGCGGCCGCTGCCGGTTCGCTTCAAGACCGCGATTCAAGCCGCTGCCACAGGACTGGTCGCGGCTGACCTGACTACGCGGGGATTGTGAAGTCGTAGACTTTTCCCAACGGTCCTGTAGTCGAACCCAGCTGTCAACGCGAGCACACGCGCTGCTAGACATCGTGGAGCGCGCGGTGAAAGTGGATTGCGTTCCTAACGTAGACGGAACAAAAGTGTGGGATTGCAGCCGTCTTATGCCCCCGAGACCCCCCGTTGACGTCGGTGCGGCGGGCGGCTTTTCTTCTGATAGCGGACGTCGAGACGACGAAACTGCGACCGTCAGCTATGGGTCGCATACAGCCCTTTCCCGAAGTCCCACGAAGAACAAAAAAACCCGGCTCGAGAGCCGGGTTTGATTAAAGGATGTGACGAGTGGCATCCGAGGATGCCACCGTGTCTTATGCCGCCGCGCCAGTCGGGGGCGGCATCGATCGAGACAGCAGAGTCGTGACCGCGCCCGCCAACGTCCACTCGCCGAATTGCTGCTCATGGCTTTCATGGACGAGGCGATCAAGGCAGAGCACCTCGACCCCATCGACTTGTACCTTGCCGAGGACTTTCGCCAGCACCGCGCGATTGGAGCCTTCACGTTTAACCGTGACGACGCCCTCCCCGACCACCACATACACGTTTGAGTCTTTCGGCATTTACGCTGCCTCCTTTAAAAGTTTGCGCATGTCACCGGACGTTTCGGCCGACAGCAACGCGAGGTCATCGACAAAACGATCTAGCAGGGAGTCCATATGCAAGAACGTCTCGTCGTCCAGTTCTGGCGTCGCCCAGTCCAGCCCCGCCTGCGTCGCATCACGTTTGTGCGCGACCATTTGGTCCTGGTACTCGTCGATGCTTCCGGGCAGGTGGAAATAGACCACCTTCAACACGCCCTTCCGGTTCCATCGCAGCGCACGCCGCATCGCCTGATACTCGATGCGCCACGTCCACGAGCGGTCGTAGAAGAGGATGTAGTCGGCATTCGGCAAGTTATAGCCCGCGCGGCCCGATGCCTTGGTTGCCATCAGACCAGTTGCCAGTCCGCCCAAGAAGCGCTTGTCTTTATCGGCCACGCGACGCTTGATCGGGATCTCGCCATGAAACGGGACAGTCTGCACACAATGCGCATCCAGCTCGCGCGCCAGAAGATCAAGCACGCCCGGGTTTTCGGCGAACACGATTGCTTGCTTGCCTTCGGCCGCAATCGCTCTCATCCGGGCCACGATCGCGCGCTGCTTGCTCGTCAGCCCACCGATGTACTCCACGCCCTCCATCCCGAACTGCGGATAGTTGGCGGCGAAGTGAACCGCGCGGATACGAGCGAGGATCGTCACCAAGTTGCACGCTTTTTTGTCATCGCGCGATGAGCGATACCAATCGGCGAACTCGTCAGCAGCGCGCAGGTACGCGGCCAGATGCCCGCGATCCCAGTCGACCGTTTCCACCTCAAACTGCGGCGGCTCGATCTGGATGTAGCGCGACACCTCAGGCTCGGCGACCAGCCGACGCCTGATATGTGGCGCGAGCACCGCCCGGTACAGGTGCAGGTTGCCGATCTTGGGCACCTCGCGCTTCGCCCCGTCCTGCAGGCTCTCCGCGAACTGCCACGTCACCCACTCCAGCACCACGAAGTCATCCCTGAATCGATCGACGCCGCGCATCGCGTATTCCACCGAGTTGATCCAGTTCTGCTCGAGATAGCCCACGCGATAGCCATAAGGTTGAGCCGCCGTTCCGTCACCACCGGAAAACGCGATTAGACCAAACGCATCTCTCGGGTAGTTCGGGATGGGACTTCCCGTCAAAACGAACCGTCGCCGCGCCGAAAGCTGCCAAAGCGCGCGGCTCTGATCGCTCGTAGGGTTGGCGAGGCGCTCGCCTTCGTCGGCCACCAGCAGGCCGATGCGACGCCGCAGTCGATGCGCATATGTCACGCGCGCAGATGCGGCTTTGTCCACCGGCATACGCAGGCGCTCATACGAGATGAGGTTGATTCGCCGGAGGTCACCAAGGTCCGCCGCCGATTCGATTACCTTCACCTGATCGGCCGCGATCGGCAACTGGCCGATCTCCTTCAACATCTCCTCGATGAGGCGGGACTCAACAACGATGAGGCCGTGCTTCACACCGGAGACGAGGATCAGCGCCAACGCGAGCCGGGACTTGCCGCATCCCTGCTCCCACGCGACGACACACCCGGTCGGCTTCAGCAGGGTTTCGATCAGATCATCAACTTGAAACTCCCAGTCGAGCCACTGATCGACGCCGAGCACCTTTACGCGCGACCGGAGCGCTGCGGCTTGCTCGGGAAAGCGCGCGCACAGACCTTCGTGCACCACTTCCCACCCCTCGCTGACGTTCTCGACCGCGAACCGCGCATTGAGCTCGTCAACAGACAGGTGGTACCAGACGCCATGCAGCGCGTATCGGTAGCGCCCGTCGGCTTCGCGATCAAACTGGACCTCGTCGCCCGCTTTGATGAGCGGACTGGCCCAGCGCGTCGCGTCGACCTTGTGGGTCTCCTTCGCGATGCCCGACACCTGATCTCGCGATCCGGCGCCGGTCGTCCACGCGACGTGCCTCAGCGGTATTGCTTGGCGCACGCTACGTTGCATGCGTCTGCGGAAGTGCTCCATGAAGCCGGGCGCGAGTTGCGGGTTGCCACCGACGCTGCGGATTCGATCGAGCAACTGACCGAAGGCCTCGACGGGATCGTCTTGCACCAGATACGTCTCCATATCTAGCAAGCCTTGCCCGGAGTAACGGAAGCCACGCGGCAGCCGGTGGCCGTCGCGCGAGTAGATGCGCTTCACGAGAACCGTGTTGAGCACCATCGCTTCGTTGAAGCCACACGCAAAGGACAAGCGAATGCGCCGGCCATCGTGCGACACCATGACCGACTTGTCGCCCGTGACGGCACGCGTGATGAACGGCACGCTGTCATCGAGCTTCTGCAGTCGCAACCGGGCTTCCCCAGGAACGATCCTCGAAGTGCAGCCCGATATCCGGGCCAGGCTTCGCCAGATCGTCGACGACCGCCCGCACGAAGTCAGAGGGACGATCGCGATAACGGTCAAACACCACCACGGCCGTGCGCACGTTCGCGCCTTCGAGCTTAAACGCGTCGCCTGGAAGTTCGAACAGGCCAGCCGCGCGGCGCTTCAAGCGATCGCCCTGCTCGCCCGCGATCATCGACTCGGCGGTCGTGATCGGCAGGAGCGCGACGACGATGTTCGCCGCCTCCAGCGCCTGATGCACGGCGTAGTCGTGGCTCAACGCGCTGGTGTGCGCGCCGTACCGGCCCCACGTCGTGCATTCCAGCGTCTGCAGATGCGGCGACTCGAGATGGATTGAGAACGGCGGATTGATCAGTGCGATATCGAAGCGCGCCGGATGGATGTCTTCCATACCGGCTTGCCGGAACTCGCAATGAAACCCCGCGTCCTCAAACACCTTCTGGCACTGCTGGATGACGTCAGCGTGGACGTCGACGCCGTACACGGCATGGCGTTCCGGGTCTGCGTACTGAAGCAGCCGGCCGGAGCCGACCGAGTTATCCAGGATGCGGATAAGCCGATTGACCTTCCAGCCGCTCACGAAGCTCCACATAAACGCCGCAATGGCGTCGGGCGTGAAAAACTGCCCGAGGTGCTGACGCCGTGCCGCGGCCAGCTCGCCCTGATGGGCGACGGACGGCGCCTGCGATCCCAAACTTCTGATCGCACGCAACGGCTCATACCAATCCCGCTCGAACGAAAAGAGATCTCTCTGCATGAAATGCCTCTAGAAATAAAAAGACCCGCCGAAGCGGGTCGAAAGGATGGAACGGTGAACGCTTTAGTAGCGGTCGCGCGAGGCGAGGTACTTGGCGCCAAACTCACTAATGAAGAGGGACAACGCGTCACCCACGTCGTGAGCGAACTTGAACTGCCACTTGTCGTTGAACAGCACGATCTCCAGCCCCGCGAACGACAGCTTCTCGCGAGTGGAAAAAGTCAGTCGGTGGACGCTGAAGTTGCGCAGTTGCATCGCCAGCGCGCCGAACTGATGCTTCTTCGCGAAGGTCGCCAAGCCGTCAAAGGTTGTGGCGACCGCCTGCTGAGAGGAGTAATAGACCTCGCGTTGCCCCTTCGAATGGAAGCACGACTGGGAGGTGACGCGCTTTTCAAGGATCACCGCGCTGCTCGTGCGCTTGATCTCGGTATCGGGCTTCAGCCAGAAGCCGTCGATGATGGCCTTGGCTGCCTGCTCGAACGCAACGCGCTCGCCAGCTTCACCGCCAAAGGTCCGCTCGAGGTGTTGCCAGAAGCCGTCCAAGTCAGGGATCTTGTTTTTCCTCAGATCCTCTTCGATATCGAGCCCGCATCGGTCGAGTTCGCGACTCTGGTCAATCTCGATTCTGCCGCCGGCGGGCGCGAACTTGCGGCTTGCCTCCATCACAAGCCGGGACAGCACCCTACGACAGAACGTGTTGAGCTCGCGTTCGACCTTGTATTCGCTGCGGACTTCCATCGCCGAATACTCGGTCAGCCAGCCTGCGAAGACATCGCGCTCCGCCTGAACGACGGTGCGATACGCCACTGCTGCTGCCGTTTGGGCCGTCTTGAACTGCTCGATCAGTTGTGTGTACATGCGATTGCTCCATGAAATGAGCAGGCGCACGCCCGCGAAGGGGACATGCCCCTGCGGGTTGAAAAAGGAAATTGATTGCGCGGTGAGCTTGCTAAGCGCCGCATCGTCGATGCGCTAGAAGCGCGGGTGATAGTGCAACAGTACATGCACGAGGTTCCGCCGCTGACACGAAAGGCGATCTTTTCATGGTGTCTTTCGTGCTAAGGCCTGAAAACGTTATCCACAGTTTCTGTGGCTAACCTTGGGGATAACCTCAGCCGCCGTCCGATGTTTGCGATACATCCGCGGTCGGCGGAAAACGCGTGAGCGCGCGCATCCTCCTCAAAAGGCGCAACGATTTCGGTCCCTTTCGCCGGTCCGCCGCTGGCCTGCTGAGATCAGAATTCCGAGGTGCACGCGCGTGCGTGCAATCCCTTCGAGCACGTCCATGAAAGTAAGTCACATTGCGACCATCGCGCTCCTCAGTGCCTCAGCCATCGGCATGACCGGAGCGGTCAGCGTTGTCGCGCGCCAATTCACGATCGAACGTTCAGCCGTTCAGGTCGTTGTTGATACCAGCATCGCCGCACGACTCCAGGGCTTGTCCGACGCGATGGAACACGTCCCGGCCGCTGGCCGTCCGTCGCTGCTGTCGAAATACGGCTTCAGGGACGAGACGGCGCTTGCTGCAGCACTAGCAGCTCAGCGACGTGGCCTGGACTCAGCAGAGAAACTGCGCGCTGCGGAACTCGCTGCCAACGAAAAGCGCTTGGCCGCTTTGCTGGCGGCATGTGGCCTCAGTGCGATTGTCGCCATCATGGGAGCCGTTGCGCTCTACGACGCGCACGTGGCTCGCGGCCGAGTGACGCGCGAAGCCGACACCGTTGCCGCCTAGCGCCGTGCCATCCAACCTCGCTTTACCGATACAAGATGAATCTGATCGTTGTTAGCTTCGAGGAATTCACGAAGGACCCCGCCGGCGCGCGTGCTGACTCGGTACCGTCTCCCGGCTTCCCAGACAGCTGGATCGACGCGTTGGTCGGAACGGGCTCCGTTTTCTCGCGTGATGAAGCAGCGCCCGGCGCTGTAAAGACCATCGGCCTTCGCTTTCCCAGCGGCGAGCACGCCGAGCAGTTTTGCCTGAGCGTACGCAAAGTGGCCAATCTCCTCGGGACCCGGGCACACATCCACAAGGTTCCTGCCCATCAGGTGGACCTCACACTGAGCGAGGCCTCAGGACATCGTGCAAGTGTCATTTGACGGACTCACCGTCGCACTCGAAGACGTTCAAGACAACCCGGCGAGGTACGCACGCCAGCTCGAACGCGCAAAGAAGTCACCGGGCTACGCTGTATGCCGCTGCCAGGAGCGCGTCGCGGGCAGACTCTTGCGCCTCGTTGTGCGACGCTACGGCGCGCTTTTTCATCTCGCAAGATGGCCTGACGACGGGCCCAACCACGACGAGATCTCATGTCCGTTCTATGCCGCGGCGCCCATCAAAGATGGAAGAACGCCCGACGCCCTCAGTGCGATCCAGCAATCGCCCGCAGGGCTGAACGTCAAGCTCGACGCCTCGCTATCTGTTCGAACGCTCGAACGGTCGATACGCGCTGAAGGCGGCTCCTCGCTCACCACCACAACTCGCCGCGCCGCACCGCTCCTCGGGTTTCTGCAACGCGTTTGGCTCGAGGCCAACTTGCACGTCTGGCAAGGAGGTTCTACGCGCGGTTGGAGTCAGTGCAACGCACAGCTTGTGGCCGCTCTTGGCGATGGCAAGCTTAACGGTAAGCCCATCCACGAGGTCTTGCATGTCATGCGTCGACACGACGAGAACCAAGCTCAATCCATTGTCGCCGAGTTCAATGCGTTTCTAGACGAGATCACGACCACACCTCAAGCTTCTCAACGCCGATTGGTGCTCGGCGAGCTCCGCGGCGTGGTGGCCTCGAAGTACGGCTTCGTCGTCGCGCTGCGTCAAACGAAGCGCACATTCTTCGCATCCACACCCGTTATCGAATCGGCCGCCGCGTCGTTCACGTCCGCCTGGGCGATGACGGGTAACGCTAGCGCGCGCGTCGTGATTCTCGCCTTGATCGAGCGGACAAGGGACGGAAATCTTCGGATCATCGACCTTGCGCTGCAACTGTGCAGCAGCAGTTTCGTTCCCTGCGATTCGAGCTATGAGGTAGAGATGGCCAACCGGCTCGTTGCCGAGCGCCGACGTTTCATCAAGCCTTTGAGGCTCGAGGCCGGCGACGTCATGCTGCCCGACTTTCAACTGACCGATACCCGACAGCCGACGGCGATCGAAATTTATGGGATGCAAGGCAATGAGCAATACCTTGCCCGCAAGAAAGAGAAACAGTTGCTGTACGCGCGCGCCGCAACGCCGTGCGTTGAGTGGATACCGCCGGCCGACCTCGCGTCAGTACGGCTTCCTAAACCGTTGACTTGACGGTCGCTCCTTATAGGGTACCTTGAGCGCATTCTTAGTGCTGCGCAAATGATATGGCCTCGAACTCGTTCTTTCTGAATCGTGCAGTCGCGCGTAACGCCGACTGGCAAGTGAACTACCCCGCGCTGGCGATGGCAAGCACCATTGACGCGGTCGACGAACGACGCAAGCAGATCGTTGTTGCTGCGACGGACCAAACGTCCCTGCGCGCGGTGTTCTTCAGCTCCCTCGGTGCAATACTCGACTTTCACGCGACTTGGGACGAACTGGAGCGGTCAGGCAAGGGATGGCTCGCTTTTACCATCCGTTGGAACCGGTGGTGGTTGCCCAATGTTGCTCACGTTGCATCGTTGGAGCGGCACGCGTTCGCACCAACCGACCTCCGTTTCGCGAACCGGGACCTGGGGGTCGCGCCCGGTGATACCGCGTCCTTTCGAGAATTTCTCGATGCCGTTGAACTTCACTATCGTCGCGACGCTGCCATCTCCAGCGTGCTGTTTCCGCCCAACGCCAGCACAGCCGTCGATATCTCGCGCATCGATACGCCCGGGCGTAATTTATAACTGCGTCGATGCGCAAGGTCATTCCGTTCGAAAGGCGAGCCGTCGCCACTAACGCGCTCGCCGGTGCTGAGGCGAAGTGCGTACATCGCAACCTCCGACTTGTCGAACGCGGCGGTATCGTCATGTGCGCCGATTGTGATGCCACGCTCAGTCCTTTTTGGGCGCTGTCGATGCTGTCCGAGCAGTACGCATTAGCGATGGGGCACATCGACCGGCTCAAATCTCGCATCCAGCTCGCCGACGCACGGATCCTGGAGCTATCGCAGGAGCTCGATGCGATCTCGCCGGGCGAAAGAAGCCTGAATAAGTCGTCTACCGACACTTGACCAACCGTCGAACAATGGTGCAATAGGGTCACCAACGACTTAGGAATGCACCATGAAACGAAACTTCGAATGCGGTCACAGCGGCAAGGGAAAATACTGCCACGCGTGCGCAGCTGCTGAGAACCAGAAGGCACAGCGCCGTCTCGCGCTCGAGGAGAAGCGCACTGCGAAGCGCCTCTCGACGACCGACGATCCGATCGACCTATCCATGGTGCGGCACCTGTCGGCCGTACAACGAGAGGCAAGAGACCTGCTCGCGAAGGTCAGTAGCGGCGTGCATCCATTCTCGCTCGACGGAAAGTACATCAAGTCCTCGGCTGGCAAGCTGGTTTCCGTGCCGGTCGGCCGATCCTATCGCCTGCTCTTTGACGCCCCCTCACTCGCACCGTTACGCCTGGTCAGTCACGAAGACTACAATGGGATTGCGGCGAACCGCGTAGCGGCATGACGTTTTCCGACTGACGCCTTGCGCCGTCATCCTCTCAAGGAGGTACTCGCGATGAAGGTCCGTCCAGATTTGGCGTTGAGAACCGCGATCAACGCACTACGCGACATCGTCGAAAGTAAGCGCATGCCAAACGGCATCCCGCTAAGCGACGACGAACGCGAGTTGCATCGACTGTCTGCCGATGAACTCGAGAAGCAACTGATGGCACTGGAAAGATCTAGTTGGCCGGCTGGAAAGGCGACTTTCGGCGAGCGCGGTCAGGCGCCCTCACGCCGGTCGCTATAATTCACGGCGGCTTACAAAACTAGAACCGCCGGCGAGCCGGCGACAGGACAGCGCCATGACTGACGAACTTTTTCCCTGCGACCATTGCGGCGGAAAGTGGTCTTTCGGATTCTCCCAGCGATTAGTCGGCCGTCCGTCGGCTCCGAAGCGTGACTTCGCTGGCCTTGGCAACAGCCTGGCGCCGCCCATGCAAGACATGGAACCGCGCTCACCGTACGACGTCCCTTACGAGAAGGTCTGCTGCATTTTCTGCGAAGAATGCGGGATGCAGACGCCTTGGATACCGATCGGCAACGACCGCTACGCGGCACTGGATAAGGCCGGCGAGATTTGGAATGCACGGATGCGGCGGCCAAAAGCCACCGAGGGAGATCTGCTTCAGCTTGTCAGGAAAGAAATTAGCGCGGTCGACGCTGCTTACCTAATTGACCTTCTCTCGAGGAACGAAGACGACTGGCAGAATCGCGGGCCCATCTTTCAAATGCTCGCCAAGAAAATCGTCGACAGCAAAGTCACAATGAGCGAGTTCTGGCCAGTCGACACAGTCCTCCGCGATGCGGCGCGATATCGAAAGCTCCAGCAGCTAGCGAAGCGCATATATATTGACGGAATCGCTTCGGTCCAGTTTCCCCGGATTCCCGCGACAGGCGGTGACGAAGGCAACTTTGAGAACAGCGTCAACGAGGCGGTCGATGACCTCCCCGACCGCAACCGCTGGTGACTTGACTTCGTTTAGCGACAGTCATACTGAGTGGACCTAGCAACTAGACACGACAAAGAAGGACCGTAAATGTCGCCCATTCAGTACATCGTCGTCGCCTACCGGCTCCGCAACAAACTCGCGCCGCAGCTTTTAACCGTGCTCGCCCTCGGCGTCATCCTGACGTATCACGCGATGACAAGTCCGCAGTTGGGCTGGCTCTTGGGCTGAAAAGCGCATAGAGACGCTCCCCGGAGAGCGTCCCGTTTTTGTAGCGCGAAAAACCAAGTCGTTGAAATTAAAGAACAAAACCACTGTTACAAAACGTGCCGAATATGCACATCCCCCTTATTCGGCACGCTTTTCGCATTGTAAAATGCGGTATAGGCCCGTTCTTGAGATGCCGAGCGCGTTCGCGGCTGCCTTTTTATTGCCATCGCTTGCAGCCAGTGCCTCCTGGACCTGTTCAATTGTCGGCTTAGGCGTCTTCAGTCGTCTCTGGACAGAATAGCTGGACAGATAAGCACCGGCCTTTTGCTCTTTGCTATGGCCGGCCGCCTCAACCACGGCTTGCATCGCTTCGCGGTGTAGCGCCGGGTCGGCCCTCTGTTCGCTGCCTTTGATCGGCGCAGGAACGCCGGTGTACTTTTCAAACATTTGCTGCAAGAACTGATGCCTTAGGCCGTGGCACGTAACGCCCAAGCCAGACTTCGTTACACCATGGCGTTTGAGAACCGTATAGAAGTGGTCCTTCCACTGAGTCTTGGTATAGCCGTCCGGGATAGTCGAGCCAGTAGACCGGTTTGTATGTTGAGCAGCTTCAAGTAGGACATCCAACTTGAACTCTATCGGCACCACACGAGCACGACCACCTTTTGTGCCGTGGACCACGCTGAGCTTTCCGTCTTTACGGACTGCGCCTTTCGGCCGCAACAGGAGACTCTCTTCGACCCGTAGACCGAAGGCCGCCTGCAGCTTCATTTGCACTGCGACCACGGGTTCCGTCTTCGCGATCTCTTCGATGATAGCTACCGCGTCGATCCCCTTGCCTTCCCATGACTTGTCCTCGGTCGCCACAGATGCGCGCCGAAAGTCGTGCTCGGCTGGATCAATGTACTCCGACATCTTTTTGACCAGGTTCCGCTTGTTGATCCAGTTCGAGAACGCGCGGAAGTACGTCAGCTTGTTCTCGATGGTCCCGGGACTCTGGCCGTCCTTGTGCCATAGGGCCACCAGCTTTTCGATGTGCTTTTCCTTGAGCGCATACGGTGTTTGTATCGCGTAGCCGATCTGGCGCAGCTCAACAAACGAACGGCAAAGCTTTTGCAGTCGGGGTTCCTGTGTCCCGACCGATATCGGCTTATTGCTAACACGGGTACGGCTGTGAACACGATTGACGTTCGGAGTGAAAATCTTTTCAAGTGCATCCCGGAACGCGGGGGGAAGCTCGGGATAGCCCGCAACGATGCCTTTCACATAGACGGTTACTGTCATTCGGATGCTCCTTCCTCGTTTGTTGATTGCCGCGTCTCGGCCACCGAGTACATTGCTCGGCCCCTCTCAAATGCCATTTCCAACTGGCATGACCGCGGAAACCCATTCGGGACTCCGCCACCCGCGCACGTGCCAGAAATCCATCCAGCTATCGCCGCATGCCGGAGTGCTCTTCGCCTGGATCGCGTATCGTCGAAACCGTAGGTAATCGACAGCCGCCACAGAGACCACGCAACTTCAGCCTCGAAGGCGTGATCTACCGGCGTGAAAATCCGACGTCGTTGGCTTCGCTTCGGGGCAGTTGAGAAGTGCTGTGGCTGTGCTCCATTCCCATCGCCTTCGTCTTTGCAGCGCCTCAGTGCTACGGTGGCGAAGTTCGATACCTGTTCTTCCCTAGGCGTCCACGCACATAGCAATCGCGTCAATGCATCAGCGCCTGACGTGCTGATCATCTCAGCGCACATCAGCGCTCGCATTGGTGCGTTACCGGTCCAGCTCATACGACGCGATGGCCATGAAATTCGAGGCGAGTTCTGCTCCGGAAACGTCAATTTTTTGCGGCTCTAGCAAGCGCGTTCTCCTTATATGCTGACGAGTCAGCAACCCGTGCTCATCTATTGAGCGGTGTCCTTTCCTGCCACAGCGCCGCATACCTCAGGAGCCTATCCCCGGGTCTGGCCGCACAGCCGCTGCGTAGCCCCGCCGGGTCCTGCCTTCCTGTCCTTTAGCGATTCCATTCGATAGCCCCGCACGTGGAAGAAACGTGCATCGACCTCCGTACTGCTGCGTGCTGCCAGTCGTCACGCTTCGCGTGTTGACTGCCGCTGATTTGCTGCCGGAGTACTTCGCAACGCGCGCCCGCTTCGCGGAATCTCTCGTCGTTGTGTATCTCCTGCTGCTCCCAGCAGTCGAACCGCGTACAGCTAACTGTGCGATTCGGCTATGCCGCTGCCACGGCTACCGCGCCGGCCCTAGACGCGCTGTTGCGCGCCGGTGTGCCCCGTCTCTGCGACGCACGACCTCGGCCAAGTGCTCGGTAATCTTTTTGCGCTGCTTTTTTCCGGGTGCGCCGCCCGTTCGTCTTCCGTACAGGGAGCAGCTTTCCGCTGGTCCCCCATCCCAAAGCGCGTTCACTCGGTCGCGGTGTGTCGGACCTCATGCAACGTACCCAGCGTCGTGTGCTGTAAGGATGCGTCCATCCGCCCTGAGCTGGAAAAAGAGCAGCCACGGACAAGTGTCCGCGCCCTCCCAATCCGTCTCATCTCGGACACTCGGGCAAAACCGCCCGCAAACCCAATGGATATCGCGTGTCCAGCGTCCTCACTTTGGGTCGCTTTGAACTTGATTAGATTAAGAAAAAGGCCGCTTCAATTTGCGGCGGTGACAGAGGGGTTTTCGCTAGGCAAAGCGGTCCCCTCGATGGTCCTTTTCAGGAGGGTCGATGCGCATGCGCGCGGTTGGTAATTAAAAGAATACCGGCGCGGTGGCGATGCGAAGAATTAAAAGCTGCCTAAATGTTGCGAGCTTTTGCTTCCTTGACATTGCGCTGCGATCTGTAGAGTTGGACAGGCGTAACGGGGACTTTTCCTACCGATTTTGTCTTGATAACTGACAGATTGAGGCGCTTCACACGGCGGATTCGCCATCTCACCGTTCATGGAGAGCTAACTGACAGTTATCCGGACGTTTCGACAAAAGGGACCAGCGCGCACGCCCGTCTGCCACTTTTCTGTCAGATAACTAGCAGATGGGTTGAACCTACCGAATTGCTCTGGAGAGAGAATGAACACCATGAAAGTACATGCACCCGTCCTTGCTGTTGACGTCGGATATGGCAACACTAAGATCGCCTTCCGCAACGGCTCCGACGTGTCGACCTTTATGTTTCCGTCGCTGACCCCGCCGTACAAGGCGCACACGATCGCCAAAGAGAGCGCGGGTTTGATCACGACGCCCAAGACTGTCGCGGTGGACGTCGAGGGAAAGCGCTATCAGGTCGGTCCCGGCGTGCTGTTGAGCTCGCGAAACGGCGACGCGGGGGCGACACTTAACGACGACTATTGCACGACTGCCAGCTATGCCGCGCTGCTGGCCGGTGCGTTCCACTTCGCGAACATCGCATCGGTCGACCGCCTGGTTCTTGGCCTGCCGATGAGGAATTTCCACACCCACGTTGCTCATTTGCGCAGTGTATTTGCTGGTAATAATGCATACGGCGACGTGGAGTTCGATGTGGGCAGCGTCATCGTGCTTCCGCAGCCTCTCGGCGCATTGGTCAACTTCTCGCGGTACCACGAGTTCGACAAGGAAGACCCGCACCTCATTATTGATGTCGGCTACTTCACTACGGACTGGGTGGTAGCAACCGGGCTGACGATCGACGAAGAGCGCAGCGGCGGCCACCACAGCGGCGCTTCTCACTATTACGAAGCCATCGCCGCAGTCATCAAGGAAAAGCTGCATATCGACACGCAGGGGATTGAGCGGATCGACAAGGCGCTTCGCACGGGATCCACTCTCCTGCTCAACGGGAACGACTATGACTTGCAGGATTTTCTGCCGGCGGCGCAGACGGTTATCGACGCCGCGGTTAAAGCTATTCAAGCAGGCGTGAAGAACACAGTGGACATTCGCTCCATCGTTCTAACTGGTGGCGGTGCGGCTCTGTATAGGTCTGAGATACAAGCGCGGTTTCCCCATTTGAGGATCGACCATATGGCAGAGCCATGCTTCACGAATGTAAGGGGGTTCCTCGCCGCTGGTGAGGCAACGCTGCTGCGCGACAAGAAGCGCAAGGAAGGGGTGCCCGCATGACAGGCGCTTTGGAGATCAAAGTAACAATCAGCGAAATCGCGACGCCAACGTTGTTTGATGCTCTAGTTGCGGTCTCCAATCCGAGGAAACGGGCGGCGCTGCTCAAGCGCTTAGCAGATGATGCTCTGCGGGGCAGCGTCCCGGTTCTTCATGCGGGGGTGACTCCCACGCCGACATCAGCCAACACATCAGCAACAACGGAAGCTGCAATCGGTTCTGCGCGCAGCGAGAGTCCCGTCGCTCCTAAGCAAATCGCGCCAGTGCGCGATGACCAGCCTGACTTCGACTACGCGTTCCTAGCCGAAAACTTGAACGTAGGGTGAGGCGGAGATAGGTCGAGAAGGCACGTGCCGCTTTTCAGCGGCGCTTGCGCTGCCAGATGCGCAGTCGCATGTGCACTCGCCGAAAGCTTGACTTCGCCTAGTCGATGGCAAGATAGGGACGTATATAGTTAAATCTGCAACGCAACGGAGAAATAATGAGCTTTATCGAAAACTTGGCGCAGCTTGACTGGACACGCGGCGTGCGCATGTGGATTTTCGTGGCTGCCGCGCTGGCTGCTTGCGAGGCAGCATATTTCTGCCATCGCGCTGTGTTCCGCTCACCCGACGAGGTCGATGATGTTCGGTAAATTCTTGACCTTGCCCTTGGTCGCTCGTCGGGCGCTGACTGCGGGAACTCTTTTCTTCGTCGCGTGCGTCGCTGCTCGCTTGCCGGATACACCGTTATGCAACTGGATCTTTGGGCTCTCGCTCGTCGGTTCTTTCTGGGCTAGCGGCGTGATGGTTCCGGCGATAAAGGTCGCGCTTTATGTGTTCAAAGTTGCCCTGAAAGTTAAGGCTAGTACATGGTGAGCACTGGAAGCTATGGACAAAAAAAAACCCGGCACGTTGGCCGTAATGCCGTTCAGTTAAGCGACTGAACGGCATTTTATTTTGGTGCGGGAACTAGTTGTAAACGTTGCGCCGAGCTGT
>NZ_JALQDN010000082.1:0-27135 GCF_023631205.1 Caballeronia sp. NCF2
GACCGAGTCGTCAAATCCCGCCCCTCACGTTACTCCGTCCGGTACCTTAGAAAGGATCTTAACTGAACGGCATTAGGCACGTTGGCCGGGTTTTTTTTATAGCGATGGATATCAATGCAGCAGGGTCACCCCTTGTGCGTTCGCCTGTCGACGAATGCAGTAAAATCAAGCAGTGTCCAGCGTGACGCCTTGTTTCTCCAAGCGGGCATGACCGCCACGCTTCCTGTCGATCACGTCATAGGCTTCCGCCTCCGACTTCCCTACTCTGACCGAGCCGTTTTCGACGCCGGAAGTTGCCACGATCTCATACCGGCCAACAATCATGCTGAAGCTCATTTCCTCTTCTCCATTGGAAAAGCTCGGGCGGATTGCGGCCCCAGCGGGGACGAATCCCCACCGGGCAAAAAGTTACTGCTAGCAGCCAAACGGCCGCGGAATCAAACAAATCAAACGTGCAGTGCTTCTCGTTCGTCGCGGCGCACCACCATTCCAACGGCAGGGCGATGCGCTAGTTGAGATGCCGACCACTCGTCAGCGAAGTCGGTTTCCCGCTTCTTAGGACGGTGAACCATAGCCGTGTAGCCTTCAACTCGCAGCCGCTTCGCCAGCTTCAATGCAGCATCGACGCCCGGCGACTTCCCGGTACGCGGGTCGACCGCATCAAAGTCCGCGAAGATATGGACGACGCGGATGCCAAGGCCGTCCGGCACTACGAAATCGGCCAGAAGGATTCGATTCAGGCAATACCAGACCGGAACACCGAACAGCATGTGCGCGGCATACGCCGTCTCGAGACCTTCCGCGACGCCGATTTCGCCATCGACTGGATCCATCAGCCGGACTGCGCCGCCGTTGAGCTTATGAAGCGTCACGTCGTTCAGCTTGGCTGGAAGGATCTCGCCATCGTTAGTGACGATCGACGCCTTCGCCGGTTTTGTGCGTTCAAGGAACGTGCGGTGCAGCGTTCCTAGACGGCCATCCGGCAGCGTGAAGCGAGCGAGGATGCCCGGCCACTGACCGATAACTTTCTTCTCGTGGCGGTAATCGAGCATCGCCATGCGCAGTGCCGCGGACGGCGCCACTGTCAAACCGGGCACCCGTTCGCGCAGGTATCGCGGAACCAGGCCATCGAAACCGACCAGCGTCGCTCGATCCCACATTGAGTCGAGGCGCTTGCGCGCCCACTGAGGATCGACCTTTCGGCCAGGCGCCGGGGCTGCCGGTTGTGCTCGGCTCTGCCGTGCATCGGCCAGACCGCCGCCTTCAAGTTCGATCATGAGTTCGCGGAAGGTCATTCCGGCAGACTTGCAGATGAGCTCGAAGCCGTCGCCGGCTTTTCGGTCGCCGTCGTTGCACTTGCGGCATACCCAGTCGCCGCGACCGCGGTTGTTGTCGTAGGTGAAGCGGTCGTTTCCGCCGCAGACGGGACAGGGTGCGCCCTTCCCAGTCAGTGAGCTTGCGGGCACTCCATACTTCTGGAGCAACGCAATCCACTGTTCCGGGGACAGCTTGACGTCCTTTACATTCATTGTCACTCCAGTTGTGGTGTGGTTGAGGTCGATGCCTGAACAGGCGGTGAAACCGTGCTCAAAGAAGCCGTCCGACTCGCGCGAGGCGAGCACGGCGGGCGGCTTTTTTCAGCAGGGGAAGCGAAAGGCGGGTCTAGCGACAGAGAGGGCGCGTCGCGCAGGAAGAGCCGCTTCGCGGCTTCGCCGACCGTTTCCGGTTCGACGAAGCAACGAAGGTGAGAAGAAACAGGAAGCGAGGTGAGGTGTTACGGGATTAGATCGCAGCCCACTCGCGGCCCATCAGATGCGCCCTGAAGGGTATGTCGTCATCATCTGCGAAGCCGCCGCCTCCACCATACGATGTCGATTGCGGCTCGCGACTCGCCGGCGCAGGGTTGCTCGATCGCGGCTGCTGCGAACGTTCTTGACGTACAGGGCGTTGGCTCTCGAACCCGTCATTAGATGAACGATCGCCCGTAGAGCGGCCGCCGAGCATTTGCATTTGGTCTGCGACGATTTCCGTCGAGTACCGCTCCTGCCCGGCTTGGTCCGTCCACTTGCGCGTGCGGATTCTGCCTTCGATGTACACCGACGAGCCCTTCTTCAGATACTCGTTGACGATCTCAGCCAGCCGACCAAAGAACGACACTCGATGCCATTCGGTCTGCTCCTTCATTTCGCCCGAGCCCTTGTCTTTGTAGCGATCGGTCGTTGCGAGTCGGATATTCGCGACCGCATCGCCGCTCGGCAGGTAGCGCGTCTCCGGATCAGCCCCGAGGTTGCCGACAAGGATGACTTTGTTTACTGATGCCATAACTAACTCCTTTAAGATTTTTTGGAAATAGACCAAAGCCACTTGTCCCACAGCACTTGCTCGCCGCGGGCATCTAGCTTGGGCCGTCCCTGTCCATCGACTGCCGGCACTTTAGTTTTGCCGATCCGTTTGACTTCAACGCGGTCCCCAATGCGACAGGCCGACTCTGCGATCGCGTCGCGGAGGCCCTCACCTTGGAGAACGTGCGTCTCGCCGCGATGCTCGAGCGTCACGCAAAACGATTCATACGTCTTGCCAGGGCGCTTGCCATCGGGGAATCGTTTCTCCCCCCACTCTCTCAAGACCCCGTACCTCGCGCGCTCGGTTCGCCGATGTGACGACTCAGCGGATCGAGGGGGCGTTGACACGGCGGCGTCCGCAACTTCTGGCCGGAGTCGCGCGTCGCTGACATTGACTGGTCGAACGGGTTTGGCGTCGGGCGAAGGCGTGTCTTGCGCATGAGCGCCCTTGAGGGCAGCCGCAATGGCGTCGGTCAACGAGCCCTTGTACTCGTGGAGCACTTCCCAGTGCGGCGCGAGCGCCGGTATCAGCTTCATGCCGACAGCCGTTGGTCGCAGCTCGTAGTCGAACGCCGGACGAAACTGCACGACGACGCCACCTTCATCACGGAACAGCATCGGCTGTCCTGCGATGGCGATGTGCCGTTCGTTGGCGCCGCCCTTGCCGACCTCAACGGGGGATGAATGGCTTGCGGGATTGCCGCTGCGACGCTGCGGCTGCGGCGTCGCTCCGAAAAGCGTCCCGAGCAGCCGGCCGAATGTTGATGTGTTCATCATCGGCCTCCTACACCAGCGTGCCGAAGCACTCGCGACGCACCTCTTCCATGTCGCGCTTGAGCAGCGGGTTGCTCAGGATGATGTCTTGCAAGAATTCCGGATCGACGCCGTTGATCTTGCAGACATACCGATACGGCAGCGCCCCGCTCCAGAACTCCATGACCCAGCCGAGCGTTGCTCGGTAGTCTTCGAGTTCCATCTTCTTTCTGTTTCTGAGTCGCTCGCTGAACAGTACAGCGCAGTCCATCAACGACTCGGGCATGTTGTCGCCGCGTCTGCTGTCAGTCGCAAGACTGATCAACGCGTCGACCATTTTGTCTTTTACCGCCTCGCTCCACAGATGCGGATCGGGCAGCGGATCAGGCTTGGCTCGGGCACGCGTGATCGGCGCTGGAGGAGCGTCGAACATGTCCAGTTGCCATGCTTCTACTTCTGCTTGCATGGGAATCTCCGATAAACGGGAACCCATGCCCGCAACGGGATGGTTTCCCGTTGGGGTGAGGGGTCAAGACCGCCCGCGCGGGCAGTCTTGACATTCAGGCGTAGCGACTAGTCGTCGGTGCCTGTCTTAAGTGGAACGACCACTGCGGACTTGGCGTACTGACGTTTGATGGGCGTGACGTTGGCGTCGGCGGTAGCCGGAGCGACAACGGCGGGCGCGTGCGCCTTCGAATCCTCAGCTTTCTCTTCTTTCAACGCCGCTTTAATGGATCTCTTGATCCAGACCGCGACGGTGAACGAGACAAACAGAAAGGCGAAGAACGAGTGCGCGGCAAACCACAGGGCAAAGCAAACAGCGACCAACCAGCCGGGCGATTTCATCGCCTTCATTACCAACTGCTTCGGCATTTTTCTCTCCAGAAAAAGACGCACTAGGGGATGTCCAGCCAGTACAGCGCTGGATGGTTTTCGATGCTCGGGTGAGCAGGAAAAACAGGCGCGCGGAGAGACGCTTTCGTCACGGCTCTATAAGGCGTGGCGGAAGCAGCTCAATGCGGAAGAAAGAAGAGATCGCGAGCGCGCACTGATGCTTAGCTGCGGCTCGGGGTCGATGCGTCGTTGACGCGGGGATAACAGGCAATTTACGCGCAGGCGGTGAACGCGTGCGCGCGAAAGCTCCCAATTTCACACCGCCTTTCGATTTTCGGCGCGAACGTGGCAGCGCCGCGGTGCTCCCTTGACTTCCATTTGCCCTTGGCATGCTAGTTACATGCTCAACAGGGAGGCAGCGAATGTTCTTCGAAATGCTTGTCGCAGCCGGCGGCTACCGCGTATTCAAAGCCATCAAGCAGCGGAGCCGATCTCGTCCGCGCAGCGCCCATCGCGCAAAGCGCTCGTCGGACGATATCGGTGCGGCCGGCGAAGCTCTGGCTCAAGCAAAGCTTCGAACGACCCTCGAATGGCTGTGCGGCGACAACTTCTACCTGCACGAAGGGACGTTGCTTATAGAACATGCTCCCGGGACTGCGTTCCCCACCGCAGAGATTGATCACCTCGCGATCACGCCGTTCGGCGTCTTCGTTTTCGAGACGAAGAATTGGTCCGGCCGCATCGCGCCGTCGAATCGTCCCGACACCCTGACACGGACTGCGCCCAACGGCAAGGCGGAAGACCGCCGCTCGCCGATCGAGCAGAACCGCAGCAAGATCCGCTTCCTCCGAGAGCAGCTTCCTGCGATGTGGCCGGTCGCTGGCGCGGGTCTCTTCGTGTCGCCAGGTGTCGTCCTGCATCCGGAACTACCGACCGATCTATTGGCACTGGACGACCTCCCCCACTGGTTGCGTTCCAAGCGTGCGGAGCGCACCGGCACGTCGACGGTGGACGTCGCCAAGGCCCGCGAAGCCGTACTCATGTATGCAGACGCCTCGACCGAAGGTTTCATGGCGCACAAGGTCCGCACGAAGCGGGGATACCGGTAATTTGGAAAAGTTTCAAGCGTTTCCGCTAGGTAATCGCTTCCACGTCAATACTCAGGAATCGCTTAAGAGTTTCAAAAATGAACCGTTAATCGTTTGCGAAGGTGGACAAAAACACTACCTTTCGCTCCCGGAACGCGAAAGACGGGGTAAACACAACGTCTTTTAATGTCAGACGCGCTCCGGAGCGCCGTTACGATCGCTTACATATGTGAGAAAGAACGTGCTCCGACGGCAAAAGTTGCACGGGATGAGAACTGCCTGTGGCGAGTGAGTGCGCTCACCCGCGAATGCGGGCGGCTGTGTCTGACACCATTTTCTTACCCGCGAGCGAAGTCCTTGCGGGGTTTGGAACGCAGCGCGCGGGGGCGCTGCAAAATTTGGAGAGAAGTTATGTCCTCAAGTAGTGACGATTCTAAAAAGCAACTGCAACTGCGAAAAACGGAAATCCACGATCCGTTGGACGACATATTTGGCGGAGTTTCCGCAAGCGGTGCCGAACGCTCGAAGATTGACATGGTTGCCCGGCAGATTTTCGGGGACAGTGACGAGTTCGCCGATCTCATCGCCCAGCTCGTCGAAAACATGGTGACGATTGGGGAGGCGAGAGCGCGAGTCTCGACCGACCTCAAAACGATCGGCGGTCTGCTGATGAACTCAATGCACCTGATCAAGAACGTGATGGTCGCAACGTCGGGGAACAAGACAACTTCGCTGCGGCGGGCCGCGACGTTGGGATATTCGTTCTTCGAGTTGGCGCTCGGCGTCAAGATGGCGGCAGCCCGCAAGTACATGCGTTGCTACGAAGCGTTCCTCGACAACACCGAGGCTATCCGCGTATTCAACGTCGGCGAACTCGACATCCTCGCTGCGGACCACGTGACCGACGAGCAGGTTGCTGTCATTCTTGCGGCGAAGCAAGCCAACGAGCATATGACCCGCGAAGACGTTCGCAAAATGCTGGCGACGCTGCAGAAGCAGGAAGAGGCACTCGCTGACCAAAAAGCAGACCTGGACAACTACGAGGCGCTGCTCGAGGACAGCAAAACCGCTCAGCGAGTCGCGGAGGACGAAGCCAACCGCCTTCAGCAACAGCTCGATGCCACTGCGAAACTGATCGCTGAGAAAGAGGCCCAGCTCCAGCGTATGGACAGCTATTACACCGGTCGGCAGGCAGGCCTAGCCAACCTCGAAAAGGACCTCGCGGACAAGGACAAGGAAATTGCAAGGCTGAACGAGGAAAGAAACGCGCTGCTCAACCGGAAGCCGGAAGTCCAGATCAAGGAAGTGGAGACGACTCCCGCTGGATTTAAGAGCATTTCCGAATCACTGGAAAAGCGCAACGCTGAACTTAAACAGCTAGAAGAGCAGTTGGTCGAGACGCGCGCAGAGTTGGAACGACTTGAGGCCGACAGGAAGAAAGAAGCCGGCGCCATCGAAGCTGCTAACCGCGTTCAAGCAGCGATGCAAGAAGCGTTATCCTCATTCGAGCAATTCGCGGGCAAGCTGTCGCTGGCTCAGGTTGCAGTTCAAGCTTCCGATGGGCTTGGGCAGCACGAACCGTTGATCGAAACGCTCGCCGCAATGATGCGCAAGCAACTGAGCGAAATCGAGACGGGCTTGCGGAACCTGTAAGACGTAACTGCAATAACGATGTGGCGGACGCGATGGGGTCGCTTCCGCCAGGAACAATATAAAAAATATGTCGACCACCACACTTGATGCCGTTGAGACCAACATTGCCCTTCGGCAGTATCTCGCTGAGAAGATACAAAGGACCAACTTTTCGCTGACCGCGGTTATCCATAAGGTACTCGCGCGGTACAGCAGCGCCGAAGCATTTTTTGGCGTCTCGTTCGACAACATGGAAACGTTCAAGGCGCACGCCGTACCGATGGCCAAGCTTATGAACATGCCGTTCCTAGCTCTGTCGCCGGCGCTGCAGGATCCTCGCGATTGGGCGACGTTTGTCGACGGGATAATGTTTTCGACTGCAGTGTCGAAGCTGTCCTCAGCGATGCCCTTCGTCGACGACGTGACGGCGCGCGATATTTTTCACTACAACTGCGCCTATGTTTCGCTGCTCAAAGACGTGCTGCACCAGAGTGTGCTCGCAGCGCCGCTCCTAGGTATCTCGTTCGAGTTAGCCGAGTACCTGATGGGCTTGCCAATCGGACGGCTAGAAGCAGCGATCGGCGGTATTCGGTTCCCACTATATAGATGGCGGTTTGACGACGATCGCTTCTGGCGACAATACGGCGCAGATTCGCTTACCGAAGAGGCCGTCGCTCACTATGTCATGCGCACCTCGAACCTCAAGCCGAGCGGGCTGCCTTTCAAGAATCTATGGTCCGACCTGCGGCTCGACCGCGCTAGACGTGAGATCTACGCAAGATTGCTGATGACCCAGGGTTGTCGCGCTTCCACCGCCACAAACCTGTTTGGCGTGACTTCGGCGATCACTCGGAATACTTATCGAGAGATCCACGGCGTAAGCTCGCCATGTGGAAATAGCGCAAGCTCGTTGACGTGGTACGTCGAGCGTCCCGTGCACCGACTCCAAGCAACCATGCTTGTATGGCTTTATCGGTGCGCGCTGAACAATGAAGCGAACATCCCGGAAGCGCTAATTGCATCCAACGACGTTCTCGACAAGATGTTCGGTAGTCGGCTCGCCGTTTCAGCTGACCGCGCGAACCATCTCACCCGCTCCATGGCGATCGATTCGAGGTTGAATGTCGCGCCGTGCAGAACTTGCGCGACGGAGTACATCTTGGCCAACGACGAAGGGAAGATCGAATTGGCGAAGGACTTCGTATGTCCCGGTTGCACTGGGGATCTGAAGCCGCGCTTGACCGACCCAAAGAGCAAAGGTCGCAAGGCCAAAAAATAGTCACATATAAAGGAGTTGTTGATGCCGCATGAATTCAACGTCGAGGCCGGTCTAGTGGTCTTCTCCCGCGACGGCCGCCCTCAGTTCGGCTGGCTCGACTTAGTGACTGGCGAGTACCACGCCGAGTCCGACGGACGCTGCATCAGCGATGCAATAGGTGCGATCGAGTTCCAATCAGACGTGATGCACTGACTCATGCAGGACTTCGCTTACCTCTTTCCAGACAGCGTCGCCGCGTGGCTCGAAGGCCGCGGCGACGCGCGATTCCAACGGTATGAGAGGCACTACCGCGCCGATCGGGCGACGGCACAACCGAACGAAGCATTCGACCTTGAGCGAAGCAATGTTCGTTTCGCCCAGCAGTTCGGTTCGGACCGACGGCCGTTCGCGGCTGTGTCAAAAAGCAAAGCATTTGGCGCGCTCGCGACTTTTCTCATTCTTCTTTGGGGCGGCACCGCACTCCTCTCTTCAGTCGGCACGAAACAGCCAGTCGCCGTTGCTGCGGTACTCGGTGTCGTCTTCATCGCCTTGCGGGTGAAGCACTTTCGAGCCCGCGGACAGCAGCGATAGCAAACGGTTGCGACCAAACAACGGTGCCGAATTGCAACCCCTTACCGGGTATTACAATGCCCTGCGCCGCCAATGGCCAACGGCAATTTCCCAACGAGGAACGCGTTTTCGCGGCGGACTTCCGAGTCGCCTTGACTTTGAACACCGCTCGATAAGATGAAAGTAAGCAGATCGCGGGGGCGACTGCAACAACTAATCGGAAACAACAAATGACGATTCAGAAAAACTTCAAACTCTCGATGGCCGCGATCGCTGCATCGCTTTTAGTGGCTGCTTGCGGCGGCGGTGGCGGCGGCGGTGGCGATGCATCGCCCGCGGCCCCGGCAAGCGGTGCCAGCACGCCCGGGACGCCCGCCAATCCCGCGAATCTGACGACGCCTCAGTACCCGGCCGACAGCTTCCATCTGGCCGCGTTCAACTTGCTCAACCAGCAGCGCCAGCAGTGCGGTTTCCCTGCTCTTCAGGAAAACACAGTGCTCGATCAGTCGGTGGCTGCACATGCGCAGTATCAGGCCACGAACAATATCGTGTCCGATACAGAAACGGCGGGTGCTCCCGGGTTCACAGGCGTCTCGTATGCTGATCGGGCGGTACACTTCGGTTACCCGCAAAACGTGCCGATCGGCGGTGTATCGGGCGGCTTATACACGAATGCGACGTGGACGGAAGCGCACTACGGACAGCAAGCGATCTATGGCCTGATCTCCGGCGTCTATCACAGCATGATTGCCGTTGCACCGATGAACACGGTCGGTATCGGCAAGGTCGCGACGACCTACAACGGTTTTCCGCAGGAGTGGTATGCACTGGCACTCGCCAACTATCAGCAGGTCACGACGAACGCGCCATTGACGTTCCCGTGCCAAGGCACAACCGGCGTCGCAAACGACTCTTTCGGAGAAATGCCGACGCCCCCTGCAACGTCCGGCCACTGGGGTACGCCGGTCGCGGTCGCGGGCAACCCGAATGACACCATCGTCATGCAGACCGGCACGATGACCGATTCGGCGTCGCACGTGATTGCCTTGCAAGTGCTGGACTCGGCCACGGATCCGAATAAGATTCTGCCGAAGTGGATGGGCGTCGCTTACCCCGCCACGCCATTGTCGCCGAACGCCCAATATACGGTCTCGCTCACGGGTACGATTAACGGCGTAGCGTTCTCGCGTACCTTCACCTTCACGACTGGAAACATCCTCGCCGGCTAACGAAGGCTGTGTCGCAGGAAGACCAAGCCGCCAGTCGATCTGGCGGCTTTTTTGTTGCTTGCAGACCCGAAGAGACCGCCCCCGGAATAAAACTCCGAAGGACTTCGTCGATAAGGATTGCCTCAACCACCTGAACCTGCGGTGTCGCCATAACCCTGCACATCGTAGCCGTTCACTTCGCCGGTACTATCGCTCGCCCTGCACATCGCGTACTGGTAGGTGTTGAAGGACGTGTTGTAGGTGTTCGTAATGAAGGTCGTATTTGTGCCGTCATCGAAAACTGAGTTCTGCACGCCCCACCCCGGCCAAAATCCAAGCTTCTGCGTTACGTAGGCTCGGCAGGCTTCCTCGGGATTACCCTTCGGTTGCGTGGGTGCATTTGGTTGGCATACCTGTCCGACCCAGGCCGAGCCATTCCACGAGGGCGCGACGAACTGTGTTGACCCACTCGGGCAGCTCGGAGGCGGCGGTACATTGCAGGAGTAATTCCAAGCGGTCCCGGTCCAAACTGGCCCACTAGCAAAGCCGTACGCGCAATTAGGTTGTGGCGTGGCGCATTGATATCGCACACCGAGCTTCTGCCACGAATACCCCGGATCGCAACCGGGCGCACGCGGAACGCCGATGGGATTTTGAACCCATTCCGCGTTGGAGGTGACCGGAGCCGTCAGCACACCGCTGAGCGTCGCCATTACCATCAACGAGACTGCCGTCCTAATTCGCTTCATGTTCTTATTGGTTTGAGTAGTTACAGCCAACGTCGATTTGCGCTTGCAGGCCGAGTTGATCTTGCACAAGCGTGTTCGCGCCGTCAGCGAGCACGTCGTAGATCTGCAGCACCCACTGCGAGCCGTTCCACCCCATCGCGTAACGCGCGCCCGAGATCGGTGGATTGTGATTGGAATAGTCGGTCGTCAGCGATTGCGGGGTGATGCGATACCACGCCGTGCCGCCGGGGCCGCATGAAGGAGGCGTCACGCCCCATCCGTTATACCAACCGCTGTACTGGGCATCGGCCGACTGGTTGCTCACTAAGGTGCTCGCACCTACCCAGTTTCCCCACTTATTGCACACGTACATCAGGTTGTTGCGGATCGTCACTCCATTCCAGCTACATTTGCTGGCGGTGTAGTTGAGGTTCGCAACGTTTCCGTTGATTGTGTTGCCAGAGACCGTCCCTGACGAACTAACGTCCCCGACGTTGAGCCCGGCCGGTCCCGTTCCCTGATAGTTCTGCACATAGAGGTTGCCCTTGGTACGCACGGCCGCGTTCACGCTGTCACCGTAGTACATCGCGCCGTTGTCGATCTGCAGGCTGTTGCCCGCCTGCAACTTCAAGACCTTGTTTGCGCCAAGCGTGACATTGCCGACGTTCTGCATGTCCTGATTATTAGCGTTCATCGTGCCTGTCAGCGGAAGCGCGCCGTCACGGCGGTAGTACGGCGAATTGCCGTCCGCTCCAAATCCATTGATTGCGAGGACCATCCCAGCCTTGCTGCCTACTGGATTAGGCAACGTCCACCCGCCGTGGATGCCGGTGACCGTCGCAGGCGCTCGGTTTGTCGAGTAGCCGAACTGCGCTCCCCCGGCGGCAGCGATGACACCAGCGCCAGCGATGTCGGCCGTCTTGTCGGTCATGCTGATAAGCGGCAGGCTCGGATAGATTTGCGAGGCAATATGGCAGTTTCCCGTAGCGGTCGAGCAGTTGTCGGGCGCAACGGCCAACGCGATCTGGTACGTGCCGCCCCAGAACGGCCCGTTCTTGAACGTGACCTTGTTGTTCGACTGCGCGCTCAGTTGCGCCAGCGTCGGCGCAGCGATGGGCGTGGAAGTCGTCTGCGAATACCCCACTGGAATAAGCGAGGCGTAGTTGTTGGTGATGTAGCTGCCGAGCGCCGAATTGATCGACGCAATGTTCTGCCCTTCGATTTGCAGCAGATTCTGGCGTTTGGCAGCGATGTCTTCTTTGATTCCCTGTACCGTCAGCAAGGCCGCGCCGACCAGGACGATCAACATCTCGAGAATGCTTCCCATGTCGGCGGTCCGCGATCAGGTACGGGTCGTCCACAGCCCCATCGACGCCATTGCGCCGTTCGACGCGCATGCAGTCGCGACCGTCTGCGGGTTGAACGTGACCGTCGGCGAAAAAATGGTTGTGCCGTTGACAGTCACCTGCGTATAGACGGTGATCAGCGCAGCGGCACTCAGGGAGCAAACCGTCGATGTGACCGGATACGTGAGAATCAACGAATCGTTGGCGGTGGTGAGCGTGCCAACGGCAGCCGTCACCGTGCCATTGAACATGCCCTTGACCGCTGACTTGTCCGATGCGACACGCGATCCCGCGGAATCAAAGGCGTGATTCTGCGCCAGCACCGTGAGCGTTTCAGAGGAGAAATCTGCGTCGTTCTGCGTCGCGTTCAGGATCCCGGTGTGGAACATCTGCGCTTCGCTTTTGAACTGCGACGAATGGATCAGATCGAGCACGTACTTGCCGCCTGCATAAACGGCCAGCGCGAGCAAGGCGGCGCCAGCCATCACCGCACCTGCCTCGATCATCGACAGCTCGCCCGACTGTTTCTTGGCACGGGCAATTTTAAGGATGCGCGCCCGGCGCTCTTTGATCGGGTCGATCTGGACTGGTTGCTTATGTTCGTTGGTCATTTTGCTTTTCCTTAATAGCTTGAAGCGGCGGGATTCCCCGATGTGAGGTTGACGGCACCCGTCACGACGTATGAGCCAATGCCGAGGGTCAGAAACAGTGCGGCGGCAAAGCCGAGCAGGATGAAGTGCGTCGTTCGAGCGTTGCGCTTAACTGCTTCAACGACGCGATCGAGCGACTCGCGGCCTAGACTCTTGATAGCGGCTTCGAACTGATCGCGGCCCGCAGCGTCTGTGATCGTGTCGACGATCGTGACCGAAAAGATGCCGGTGTCGAGCGCTCGCATCGGCTCATCGGATCGGGCCGTCAAGCGTCGATCCATGATCTTCAGATGCCAGCGCAGCCACGGATCGGCTGTCTTGAGAAGCCTGTCCAGCGCCGCACGGAGTGTGAGGTTGGAGTCGAACAGGCCCGCGAGCGAAACAATAAGCAGCGCCGCGCGAAGGTCGCGGCGATTGCGCCAGAGTAGCGGCATGCGGTCGAACCTGTCGCGCAGCGGACCGGCCCAGCGCTTCAGGCTCGAAAAATAAGCGAGCACAAGGCCGATCATCGCCGTGAGCGTGAGCCACCAGTACTCGTAGCAGAACGTGTCGACGTGATAGAGGAACCGGCCAAGATCGGGCCATTGCTCGAGCGGCCGGACGTCAAGCACCTGCGGGAAAATGACACCGCCAAACAGCATGCAGTACGCGTACATGTAGACCAGCAGCAACGCCGGGTATGCCATCTGCACTGAGGTGGTCGACGACAGCACGCGCTTTGCCTTCGCTGCCATTTCCGCGAGCTCGAAGCCCCGAACGACCGCATCTTGGCGCGAAGACTCGTCCGCGATGTCCAGCAGCGCGTACTCGTCCCCAGGGACGAATGGCTTGATTGCAAGCGCGAAGCTTTCCCCGCGCTGCATGGTCTCGCGGATGCGCGCGAACACACGCCACTCGAGCTTGCCTCGTGAACGGCTGCGCTTCTCGTACGTTTCGAGCCGGTCGAACAGCGTCTCGGTGTTGCGCAGTCCCTTCGCTGCGATATCAAGACGCGTCTCGCGGTAGAAGTCCTCGCGGACTTTCTGAAACCGCCAGCGCGCGACGACCAACTGCTGCCGCACGGGCAGCATCTTTGCGAACGTGGTGATCATGGAGGACTAGGTTTAGACCATCAAGCCATCGACGCCCGGCATCACGCGGTACTGCGCGAACGACTGCATCGAGCGATTGATGAATTGTGGGTCAATCAAACCGCGCGAAGCCTTGAAAAGAGCATGTTCATATAGCGTCTTTCCAGTCATATCCGCGTTATCGAACCCGGTACGTCGCGCGCCGCGCCAAACTGCGCGCGCACCTGCCCAGTCGCGCTCGGCGACACGCTCCAGAAATTCCGGGGTCGGGCGATACAACTCGGCCGCCAACGAGGGGCGCTTCGTGCCACCCGCTACCTTCCCGTTGCGCGTGAAAAGCCCTTTGAGTCGGCAGTGCTCGCAGCCATCGTAGTTGCGGCATGCCATCCGCGAGGTGTCGAGGCCGAACTTCGTGCGCAGCAGTTCAAGGTCAGCCTTCGGCATGACGTCCTCCGCCGGCAGCTTGCAATGCTCGCAAAGCGTCGGGATCAGCTTCTGATTGCCGACTGCATTGATGAACCCCTCGGAAGCGAGCTCGTCGATCGGCAGTTGCAGCCGCCCGCCTGCCATACGCATCACGGCCGCGATGATGTCGCCGGCGTGCAGCGAGAATCGCACCGGGTGACCGGTCAGCGCCAGTTCAGCTACCAAGCCCATCACGACGCGGTCGCGCACTTCACCGATGGTCAAATCGTCCGGGTCCTGCCGCATCAGCGTTCGAATAACTTCCGCGTACTTGCGGTTCGCTTCATCGTCGGTCTCGTCCGGGCGGCGGATGATCGAGTAGTCTGACAGCCACGGCATCGGATACTCGGACGGCTCGTTCACCGCGAACTGCTTCTTGAGCTCCCGATCCGGCAGCATGTACGAGAGCGCGCGCAGCGTTGTCGTCTTACCGGAACCGGTCTCGCCGGTGAGCGCCGTGATGCCGCCGCTCACAAAGTTGAGCGTTTCGATCAGCTCAAGCTGGCTCTTCTCAAGGCCCATGTCTTTGGGCAGCAGCACCGAATAGTTCTTGAAGTTGCCGTCGAGCAGACGCAGCGTGACGTCATAGCCGCCAACGAGCGGGGATGACTGCCAGCGCAAGTTGACCGTGTCCGTCTTGACGACCAGCGGAATCATCGCCGACTGCGGCGCGCTCGGCTGGAAGCTGTTGCCCGAGTTCGTGTTGCGCTGAACGAGATCGCTGTACGCCGCGAACAACGCCCGACGCACGATGGCCTTCGGCATGCGGCTGAACGTGTACATGTCGCCGTTCACGCGAAACCGAACTTCGACCTCGTTGTGAAACTCGCGTGGCTCAAAGTGAATGTCGCTCGCGCCGTATGCATGCGCGGCCTCAACGATGTCGCGGAAATTGCCGATCGCCCGGCTCGCTTCGCGGACCGTGGAGTTCGCAGACGCAGCTGCCTTCCCCGAGTAGATCGCGGCGATCACGGCATCGGTCGCGATCATCTCCTCGCGCATGAGAATGTCGTTCGCACCCAGATCCTTGATGAAGGTTGCGTACTGGGCCTTTTCCGCAAATCGTGCGGTCGCCACCGTGATTGCCACGCCCGGCTGCAGTTCGACGGCCACAAACTCCTTGCGCGCGGCCGCAGGAATGCGCAGCGCGGCATCGTCATCCGCTACGGTCAGAATGCGCTTGAAGTCAGGAAGTGAATCGGGCGACATGAGTTCCGGCCGCCCGGAAGACAATCCACCGCCCTCGGGTTGATCTTCGTCTTCCGCTGGCTGTTCCTGCTCTGCCTTCGTGGGCGCAGACATCGACTTTTTCTCGGCGGAGGCGATAGGCCGCTGAGGAGCGACATCCGCTTGCTTCTCGAACGCAAGCGGGCTCGCGTTTGCACCAGACCGGCTGCGCGTGTCAGAAGGCGAATCGTCCGCGGCGCCAGCATCGTGCGCAAGGTCTGCCGACGGCGCTACCACAGGCTGGGGTTCAGGCTGTGGCGCGTAGCTGGATTGGGCAGCGGCCGCCACCGATTCGACTGTCGAGGCTGCGCCATTCACTTGCACGCCGTGCTCCCTGGCCGCCAACGCCGCAGACATACTCGCGAAGGTGGGTCGTTCGAAACTGGGCGGGACGAACGGACGAAAGGCCACATCTTCATCGGTCACACCGGCCAGAGCTTCGGATCTATCAGGCACCGCCTGCGCCGGCGAGTGCCAATCATCGCCAACCTCTGTGCTCTCGACGTCCTCAATGTCGCCCCCCGACAGCGCGCGACCGAGAAACGTGACTTGGGGATTCACCGCGCGCGTGCTCACCGGCGACGCTTGCTCGGTTGCCGTTTCGGCCAATATTCCCCGCCGTTTGCGTTTTCCCGCAACCGGCTCACCGGCCGCGAACTTCGGTTCCGCACCCGTGCCGGGCTCAATGAAGCTCGAGCGCGGTGCGCGAAACCGCTTCAGGAAGCCACCACGCGGAGTGTCCGGCGTGCCCTGCTCTTCTTGTGCGAAAAGACCCATTTCTTATTTCCCAAACGGTACGAAGGTGGAAGCCGTCGGCGCGATGCCGCCCGGAGGAAGCGGCGATGACAGATCAGTGATCGCCCTGACGGCTGGCGAGTCCGGAATCCCGGCGGGCGCGTCGGAGGGCGCAGCGATGGTCTCTGTCCAGTGGCGCTTGCCGTCGACAAGATTGACGGTGAAGCCGTCGATGGAGGCGACGGTCCAACCGTTGAGCAAGCGGCTGCCGCTGCGCGCGGTATAAGTCGTCCCTTGATAGTCATACAGCACGTAGGAGCCCGACAGGTCGGAGTACGCGCCCACGAAGGTTGCTGCAATGACGCGCTTCGACGGGACACTGAGCTTGCGCTCAAACTTGGGCGCGGCTGGTGGGACCGCCGGCACCGGCGCAGCCGTTGCGCCGAGGGGCGAAGCAAGGCCGCCGCCGTTGCCCGGTGCTGCTGCCCCGCCTTGGCCACCTTGCGGACCCCGCATCGAGTCGACGAGCTTTGCGCGCGCGAGCTTGTCAATGTCGTCCAGCGTGAGATGACTTTCCTGCGAAACCGCCGCGCCGGCGACGAACGTGAGCGCACCGAAGCAGGCGGCCCGCGCTGGCCACTTAGTTGAGAACATAGTATTTACCCTTCGCAGTGAAATGCACCCCGGTACCGTCCTCTTTCAGCTCAACGTCGAGGGTGTCCAGTGCCATGTTGTCAGGCAGGCGCGCGAGCAGCGCGCTTTGCCACTTGTATCCGTCGATCTGCCACGTGCCGCGCTGCACGAGCGGCCCCTGCACTTCGCCAGCCGTCGGTTGTCGCGCAATGAGACGCTCGGCGGGCTTGATATCAACGACGTAGCCGTGGCTATCGAGCGTGTCCGGCTTGGTGGAAAGCTTTTGCGGATCGGTCTGCAAGGTCTTGATTAGAGCCTGCTGAGTCGGCCACGTCGCTTGTTGGGCGAGCGCGACCCGTTCAGCGACGGTTACTTCAGGACCCCGCGCGGTCAGATGCCAACCGTCCGGGTTAAAGACGACCGGTCGCAACGACTCCGGCACGCGTGCATCGAATTCCTTGAACGTGCCGCCCTGCCGCTTGTAGGTTGCGATGCAGGGGCCCGAGATCGTGCAGGACGCTTTCTGAAACTGCCATCCCGCAACGTTGGTTTCTTGCGCGCCAAAGCTAGCGAGCAGCTTTGGTGCAAGCTGATTGGCAAGTGGAGCAGGCGCGGCCAGCGTGCGCATGACAGCCGACTGGTATTCCTGCATGAACGTCGGCGGGGGTGCCGGCGGCGGAGGCGGCGGGTTGAGCATCTCAATCAACTGCTTGCCGCCGAAGAACACGGCAGCGAGGATGACGAGCAACGGCACCGTCGTTGGCACCGCCACCGGGACCTTCTTGATTAACCCGACCTTGGGCGCAACGAGCAGCTCGCGAAGGTCGAACGACTCGTCGACCGCGTGCAGTTGCGCGCCGTAACCCAGGGTCGCCAGTTCAAGCCCTGCTTTCGCGCACCCGTCCTCGATCTCGTCTCGCCGATCGGGAAGCGCATTAAGGGCGACTTCCTGATCGAGCGAAACAGCGCCGCGCTGCACGAGCACCAGATGCACGCGTTCATCGTTCTGTAGAAGAACGAGTACCGCCGGACGCCGACGAACGCGGTCCAACGACGCGATACGAGCAGCGGCGGAGTACAGCTTGCCGCCCTTGCGCTGCGAAGGTTCCAGTTCGCAGAATCCGACAATGGTTTCGTCGTTCGCCTTGTACTCGGTGTAGTGCGTCGCGCCCGACTCCTCGACGTAATGTCGGCGTTCGGCGCGAGCGCCCTTGGCGGAATAAGCGCGCCAATCCAGCCCGAATACGAGCCTGGCGCCCTTTTCTCCCGGTATGGATTCGAAGTGCAAAGGCATTTTTACCCCGCGCTCACATCGACGGGACGACGGTTGCCGTCAGCATGATCACCTGGAACGTACGACCCTTATTCCACGCGCCCGAAAGACCACCGATGCCGTTGTTGCTGCTGCCGTCATAGCGATTGCCCACCGCGCCGTACAGCACAACCGTCTGTCCATCGGACAGTGCAATGGTCTGGTCGTCCTTGTTGCCGATGATGTCGGGCAACTGGATCTGCTGCAGCGTGTCGCCCGAACCGGTGCTGATGGTTGTGAACGGACCATTCAGCTTCGAGCTATCGCTCCAGTACGACAGGATGATCTGGTTGTGGTCATTGACCGACGGCAGGATGTTCACGAAGTCACCGACCGTCACCGACCCCGGTTGCAGACCCGGCACGCCAGCAGTACCGCCCGAGATGGAACCGAGGCTAGGCGTTGTTGCAGCGAGGTAGCCCTTTGTCTCGAAGGATCCGATCGAAACCGGCAAGCCATTGAGCGTCATCTTCGTTTGGGTGTTGTCCTGAACCGTTTTGCCGAAGGCGTTTAGGCCGCTGATGACTGCGTTGGTGCCTTCCATGGGCGAACCCGGCTTCAAGACGGACAAGCCCACGGTGCCGCCAATTGCAGTTGCCAACGACGCGGGCGAAGCAACCGAGATTGAATAGCGCTTCAGGCCGTCCGAGATGCGGTTGAAGACGATGTCGGCGCTCACGCCGGCTTGCGACGAATTGCTCAGATCGACCTGCAGGGTACGGACTCGCAGAGCGACTTGACGGGTCGAGATCGCGTTCTCGCGCGCGAGCAACGCGCCCATGCGATCGACGGCTTCCTTGGTGTCGTGAACCATCACCAGGCGGCTTTGTGGATTGACCACGACTTCGCCGAGCGGCGACTTCAGCTTTTCCAGCTCCGACTGGATGATCGCAATTTGGTCAAACGCGCCATCGCGTCCGGTCGACGTGATCGACGAGAAAGACCCGGTATTGCCCGACGTGCCGCCCGTGGTGCCACCGGATGCCTGGTTGCCGGTCGACGTATCCGTGCCCTTCGACATGGTGGACTTGATGGACACCTTGCCCGGGATCGCCGCGATCGTGAACGTCTTGGTGACGAACCGGCTGATGGAAATGGTGCTGCCATCGAACGTCCAGTCGAGGCCAAGGTTTTCCGTCACGCCACGCAGATATGCGCCTACCTTGCAGTTACACGCCTGCGCGTACACCGGCTCAACGTTGGACTTTGCCATCGCTTGCGGCTGCATCGGGGCGCTCTGCCCGTTCCCGCCGTTGGTCTTCGGAATCAGCGCGTCGCGCGGAATGAACACATCCGGGCTCAGATGCACCGGATAACCGGTAGCCGTCGAAACGAGCGTGGCGATCTTGGACAGCGGCAGGTTGCCAGGAAAGACGACCGACTTTTCGCGGAAGATCGCCGGAAGTGTCGCTTCATAGGCGACTGGCACCAACCGGTCGCCGAGGAACGCGGTCGGCACTTCCTCAACGAGCGACATCGACTCGGGGCCGTTGCCCATCGCGCGCGTGGCTTCAGCATTGGTCGCGTCATACGCATGGTTCACGTCCGATTGAGAGACAGCGCAGCCGGTAAGCGATGCAGCCACGAGAATGGCAACGGCAGATTTGGTTTTCGTGAGACGCATGGCGGTTACTCTTGGCAGTTGGCTGCGCGTGCGACGACGCGGATAACGTTATTGGTGTGCTTGCAGACGCGCGTGGGCGTGCGCATGTGGTTAGTCGCCTGCATCACTTGCGTGAGCACCGACTTGAAGTCGCCCGAGAACGTCGCGTTGAACTCGAGCGGCAGGTCGTCATCGATCTTCCAAGCGAGTTGCCAGCCCTGCTGCTGCAGCCAGCGATCGAGCGCGTTGCGCATGTTGATGTCCTGCGGCGTGATGGAAAAGCTCAAAAGTCCACCGGGGGCCGTCGCACCGCCTTGGGACGGCACAACGACCGGAGCGACGTCCAACGAGCCGACAGGTGACGGCGCGGCAGCACCCGGAAGCGCCGAAGGCGCAGCGCCACCGATCGCTGCCTTGAGCGCGGCAGGAGAAGCGGGAGCAGCGGGAACAACAGGGACCGCAGCCGCAACGTGCGCAGAAGGCGCCACCATCGCGAGCTGTGCGACCGGCGCCTTTGCGACCGGCGCGGAGAGCAGTTGCCAACCGTCACCGGGCGGCGGCGCAAGGCGAGACTGATCAGGTTCCGCTGCGGCAAGACCCGATACGGTCGTCAGTGCAAGACACGCGAACAAGTGGGCCACCATGCGCGCGGTGCGATGCGTTTGAAGAGAAAAAGTAGGCGTCATGTTGGTCAGTTCGCGCGTTGCAGGCGGCGGTAAATGTTGTTGGCGTAGATGAGCTGCTTGTTCGAGGAAACGGCGTTGTAGGCACCGACCGCTTTCCATGTCGCACCGAACTGCTTGATGTTCGAAGCGAGGATCCAGGTCCCCACATAGGCGTTCACGCAGGCATCGAACAGGTGTTGCCGGGTGATGCCGAAGCGCCCAAGTTTTGGAAGCCAGGACGAGTTGATCTGCATCAACCCAATGTCCTCGCTTCCATCGATATTGCGGTTCGTCACATACGGGCGCATACCCGACTCCTGCTGCGCGATCGCGCGTACCACTTGAACGCTGACGCGGTGATAGCGCGCGGCATCGTCAAGACAGTCGGCACGCGCATGCACGGAGACGGCCGCGCAAAGCAGCGTCGAGATGTGAATCAAAGTCCGGTTCATGACGCGGGCCGATCGAAGAACCGCACGTCATGTTTGCGCAGCACGTTGACAACGTTGCCGTCGGCGTTAACGATGAACTGGTCGGCGGTGCCGTTGAATTTGTAAAAGCGGCCCTTCTGCTCGCCCGACCCCATGTGCCCCACGTCGGCGACCGTCACCTTGCCGACGGTGTCGGCAAACTTGAAGAACGTCGAGCCGTTTTCGGCGAACACGCTTTGCAGAGCGGCCTTGTTCGCAGTGTCGAACTCGTAAACGGTTCCGGCGACACGCGCGACTTCGACCTTGTCGGTGCCGTTCGAGATCGTGAAACGCTCCGCGCGGTTGAACGTAACCACGTCGGTCGCGTCATCCCACTTCGGACGCAGCGATTTGCCGTCTTGCCCCGTCACCTTCAACTCCGCAGCGGGCTTGGCGGAAAACTTGATTTGAATGTGGCTGTCGTCCCCGTCGCGGATCGCCACTGCGCCCAGCTTGGCCGCGAGGACTGAACCTAATGCGGCAGATGTCTGCGCTTCCGCCTTCTTCGCGATATCGCCGATGGGATCGGCCGCAGCGCTAGCGCTAGCGCTTGACGCGGGCGCCGGAGTTGCAGCGACCTGAGACACCGGGGCGACGTAGTTGACCGCGACTGACTGTGGAGCCGAGCGGCGAAGTGTTACATGGTGAGAGTTGAAATCGACGTCGGCGTACAGGTCGGACGCGGCCACCAGCCGATCGAGCGACTGCATCCAGTTCTCGCCATCACGCGTGCCGAAGCTCGTCGACGTAGTCAAGTCGATGTCTTTCTGTGCCGACCCTGTCCAGCCCTGCGGCACCAGCGCTTTGACCAGTTGTGCGAGCGGCAGCGTGGCGTTCAGAGGCCGCGTGCTCTCGAGGCTGCTGCGCGGTCCGATAAGCGCGAGCCGACCGGAAAATCCGGTGAATCCCGCAGGGGTCTCGGTGCGCGCCTTGTCGCCAATGAATCGATTCGCTTTCTTCCAGTAAGCGGTGGCGCTCGAACCGCCAGCCGAGTAACGAATCACCTCGGGCGTGCCCGGCACAACGATGTACGGACCCTGACTGTGGCCACCGTCGACGCGCAACACCTGGCCGGCGCGCGGTTGGAAGTACGTGTCGCTGCCGTCGTTGAAGACGAGCGCCGGTCGTTCAAGCACATTGCCCGCGATCTCGTAGTCAAAGTCGAGCGGGTCCGTGCCAGCGGCCGCTGCGTTGAGCGTCACCGCGGCGAGCGCGATAGTGAGAAGAGAGAGCGTGTGCTTCATAGACCGCGTTCGATTTGAGATAGGTGCTTCACGAAGCGCGCGAGGTATTCGCGGCCCGGTGCGGGATTGGCGCTGTGGTAATACGCGACGGCCTTGACGGCTGAGTGCGTGAGGCGGTAGTTCTCGTTGAGGATGTCTTCGGCCACGCGGATGTTGGTCGCCGGCGCGAGCGCATCCCAAGCACTCTTGAAGCGCTTACTGTGGTATCCCCAGTTCACTTGCATCAGGCCAATGTCGAAGTCTGAACGGCCGTTGCTGATGAGGTATCGAATGGCTCGGTACGCGTCCTCGCGCGTGCGGAAGAAAAAGCCGCGACCGGCAACGTTTAACGTCCACGGCCATGCGCGCCCGTTATAGGCGGACTCGTTCAGCGCGATACCGGCGAGAATCTTGGGATCGACTGACGTGTGCATGACGTCGAACGGCGCTTGCGCGGACGCGCAAGCCCAGCCACCTTGCCGCTCTGCGATGCTCGCTTGTGCGTCATCGGTAAGATTCGCGGGGCGCAGCCACCCGGCTTTCACAAAGAGGCTTTCGAGGCTGACCGGCGAGCCGTCGATGCTCACGGCAACGCCACCGGAAGCAGCTTCGACCGTTTGGCCCTCAAAGCGGTTAGCCCATGCGAGGAACGGCTTCAGCCCGCAGGTGTAGACCGGCTCGCCCGGCAGCTCGACGATTGCGCGCTTTACGCCGTCATCGAGCACGATGCGCGTTGGGCTGATGATCGAATCGATGATTGCAGCATGGGCGCCGAACGCCATGACAGACAGGCATGCCGCCGCGAGAGCCTTACTCATGGTACGGCTCCATCACGATGTCTTGGGTGACCTGCACCAGAAACTTTTGGCCGGGCTCCACCGTGATCGTCGGCGGGATGTTCTGGTTGCGTTGCATGACGGTCTGGGCCGTCGCGGCCGCGACCTGCCCTGCCGTGTCGCCATATGTCGTGACGCCGTTAGGCGTCGCGGTCGTCGCCGTCTGCGAGCTGCTGTCGAACGCCTTCAGCAAAATCGCCGTAATGAAGCCCGCACCAAAGATCTTCAGGAAGTGGTTGTTCACGTCGCCCGAGAACCCGGCGTAGCCGTTTTGGTCGGCACCTTGCATACCGTTGAGCGGCACGCTCTTGCCGTTGGGCAGACGCAAACTCGTTGAGGCGACCAGCAGACGCTCCTGACCGACTTTGACGTCTGCGCTGTACATGCCGTTGATGAACGCGCCCTTCGGAATCATCAAGCAGTCGCCGCGCAGGCTGTCATACACATCCTCGTCCACCATCAACGCCACGCGACCCGGCTTGTCCGAGTTAAGCCCCTCAACCGTCTTGACGTGGATAACGTGCGGCGGCGTCAACGTGCAGCCCGTCGACCGGCCATTGAAGGTTGTCCGTTCGATGCCGCCGCGCGAACCCGCATCGCGGAGAAAGGCGCGGTCGCGATCTTCGGGTGCCTGGCCCTGCTTCGCCAAGGCGATCGCCATCGCATCGGGAGTGTTGGCTCCCGCAGCGTTCCGAGCAGCTCGCACCTCGTCCAACGAAGGGACGCCAGCGGGGAGTACGCCGGTCGACGAGTTCGCCGAACGCGACGCGCCTGCCTGCTTGAAGATGGAAGACGTATAGATCGCGTCTTGCGCCGCTTGGCGGGAAAGCTCGCGCGTGTCGGTGCCCGAGCCTGCGACCTCTTCCTTGAAGTCCGCACCGGTCAGCATCGGTTTGATGGCGGGCTTCGGAGCCGCTGCTTCAGACGCTGCGCGAGCGGCTGCCTCCGACGCCGCTGCTTCGCGCTGCTGACGGATCGTCTGGTCGATGTCGTTGTTGTTCGCGGCAGTGGGCGTCTCCGTACTCGACTTGAGTGCGGTCGCCCTCTTAATGCGCGCTTCTTCGTCTGCTTTGTTCGTCGCCTGTAGCTGGTAGTAGAAGCCGAGGCCGCCAATCACAACCGCAGCCAGAATGCCGATGCTCATGATCGCATTGCGCGGCGTCTTACCTTTGACGAGTGCTTCTTGCTCCGCGCTGGGCGTAGCCGAGTCCGGTTTTTTCGCCACGATCAAAACACCCCAAACAGGCGACGGCGGCCGCGCGTCACCTTGACCTCGTCCTTGCCGGAACGCAAAACGATCTCGTCGGCCAGACGCTGAAGGACGAGGAAGTCGCCGCGGCGAATGAAGTTCGCAACGACGCGATCGCCATGATCGAGAATGAATGGAACCGGCCACTCTTGTGCCTTCGCCGGCATGCGCATCCAGACTGCGTGGCCGTCGTCGAAAACGGTTTCCGGCGTGAACTCGGCGCGGCCATCGACGCTGTAGTCCCAGTTCAGCTTGTCCGGCGCCACACCGATGCTTCCAGAATCGGCACCGCCGCGACTGCCAGTCGCCGTCGCGTCGTCGCGTGCGCTGACGCGAGCCATCGGCGCGCGCGGGTATTGGAAGCGCACCGTCTGATAGAACATCCCGCCCGCCGGCGACGCGATAAGCGTGAAGTCGTACTCGCGCAGATTCGTCGTCAGATGCAGCGTGTTGACTAGATCGGCCTTGTGCGGCTTGATGAAGACGTGGTTCATCTTGTCGTCGTCGATTTCCCACTGGACGCTGTCGCCCATCGCGGGGTCAGCAATCAGCTTCTCGCCCTTTTCCAGTTCGATCGTCGTCAGCTTGAGCGGTGCGGTCAGCACGCGGTAGATCTGGTCGCGGCTGTACGGGAAGACGCCGATGCGCGCATCGCCCGGCATCGTCAAAGGATCAGCGCCGCCGTTGAACGGATTGATCGGGCTCATGGGGTCGCCAGCAACCATCGCGGCATTGAACGCCGAGTCGCCGCTGGCTTTCTTAGCTAGAGCCGGTTGCGTGAGGAACGCTGCGCACACAGCGAGAAGGCACATGCCGATGACCGGCCGTTTGTTGAGAATGGTTGCGGTCATGCTTATGCGGTCCGCTCAAGGCGGAAGAACGGAATGAAGATGCCGAAGGGGTTCGTCGTCAGCGCCTGCTCAGCAGTGGGCGCGACGATTTGATAGCGCAACGTCAGCGCGTACGACTTCACGTCCGGCTTGCCCGTGGCGCCAGCCTGCGAGGTCGTCGTCGTGAATTCGACGAGTACAGTTGAGTCTTCGAGCAGCGCGATGTTGCGCACGTCGACTTCGCGGATCAGTTTCGGGTTTGCCGTGATCTGCTGGAACGGTGTGTCGGCCTTCAACCAGTCGCGGAACTGACCGGCTGCTGCGCCGATCATCTGTGCCTTCACCGCGTTGATGTTGGCGGTCATGCGCGAAGTCTCGAGGCGGTCCGACAGCACCGGCTCGATCGTGAACCAACGAACGGCCATGTCCTTGACCGTCGTGCGCACAGCTTGCGAGTCGGGCTTGTAGGCGACGAGCTCGGTCACGATCGGGTGCCCGCCGGTATCGGCAGACACGCCCACAACGCGAGTGACCGAAGGCGCAGGTTGCCGCGTCCATACCGCGCCGATGGCAATCACGGCAAGGCCGAACGAAATCAGCATCCAGCGGTTAGCCTCGAGCTTTAGCTTCGTGCTTGTCTCGAAGATAACTTGGCTCGGATCTTCCTCCGCGTACATGCCAGGAGCGGTAGACAGCGCGGACCGACGCTTGTTTTTAAAAAGACGCATGGCAACCCTTTATGAATGGTCACCATTGAAACAGCACGAGCGTCCTCCGTTTTTTCGAAAGAAGGCTAATTTCGTGCGCCATTTCCATGGTCTAGCGCACAGTCCGCATCAGAACCAACGCGCGGTTGCCATGATGGGCGGCATTTCATAATATGAAAAGCGTGCCGAATAAGAGGGATGTGCATATTCGGCACGTTTTGTAACAACGTCTTTTTCCTTTAAATACAAGGACGTGACGTTGGGCACGGCGAAAACGGGACACTCTCCGGAGAGCGTCTCTCATCGTCCACGGAATCGTTTGAGCCCTTGTCTTAGTGAGCCAAGAACCTCCCGTGCCAAGGTGTGCGTCGAAGGCGGTTGAGTCAAAACACCATCGCGGAGGCTAACGTTCCTGTCGGCGCCGGGCCGGAAGGTAGGCATCCGTTGTTCGAGTATTGCTGAAACAACCGCACGTACCTGATTAAACGGGCTGGAACTTCTTTGCCCGGCGGCGTCGATTCGTAGCACGCCGTGCTCCTCGATCGTCCAGATGTCGCCGTTCGCCCCTGCAAAGGACTGCCCTGCCAAGGCTCGCACTCGTTCCATTTGGTGTTTCTCTTTCTCGCTCATCCTGCTTGCGGGCGGCGGCCTCCTCATCAGCATTCATTCGCGCAGCAAGAAACGAGTAGTCGACCGGCCGATGCAGCAGCGCTAGTAGATAGGCGAAGGCATTCGACACCTTAGGTGATTGCAACTGCTTTCGCGCGTGGTTGACGACGTCTGAGAGCAAGTGACCGCGCTCCCGCGCCCGCTTCATCAACGCACAGACACCAAACGGAGTAAGCAGCCGTCCTTCTACTAGCCAGCAAAGGTCAGTCGGCAAGGAGACGGAATTTTCGTTTTTTAGGTCGCCTGAGTCGCACTGTCGTGTCCTTCAAAGAAGATTGTTTGGGTTCGCTGTTTACATATCGGAGCGGTACGCATCGGCTTCACGACCGTCTGCCTGTTTGGCTGCTTCCAGCGCTTCTGCGCGCGAGAGACCGAGAACTGACTATCCAACCCGTGTGAACCGATCGTGCTGATGGAGGTCATCGGGGCCCTGCTTTGCGAACAATGATGCCTGCGCCCGTCTCGATACTCGGTCGCACGCTTGATCCGCATCGACGCGATTGTCTTCCGTAATTGAAAACGCCAAAGGGTCGTCGATACACCACCGTGAAAAATCGGCGCCAAGAAGTGGCTACGCGCAAATGCGGAAGCGGCGTGCGCACCGTATTGATCGATGCAAAATGACCACCATAGAGGTAGCTCAGATTGACCTCGGCGGCCATCGAACTAGTGATTGTTTCGCTGGCGAACAAGAGTGGCGAGGGGAAACTACGCAGGCTTAGCGTGTGCACCGGAAAGGCTGAAGAATGCCTGACACCTGCCTACGGTCGATGCTTGTTCGGTCCTTGCTACACGAGGCGATGCTTGCACCACGAACCTGAAGGTGGCGAACTTTTAGGTTTGCAAGTCAACCGAAGTTGTCCTGGTTACATCTGCGTAAAGGATCTGCGAAGCTCCGGTTGCACCTGCCGTACTGCGTTGCACACGCGGTATCTTGCGACGTTAGCGGCTCATATAGAGGTGGCCTCGGTAGTTCGGACAGCTTTCTCAGATTTTTAAGTGGAGCGTCCGAGGCAATCATGCTGCCGATTT
>NZ_JALQDN010000083.1:0-1432 GCF_023631205.1 Caballeronia sp. NCF2
CCTAATGCCGTTCAGTTAAGATCCTTTCTAAGGTACCGGACGGAGTAACGTGAGGGGCGGGATTTGACGACTCGGTCGCATGTGCGCCCGGGTCGTTTTTCATTTTGAAGCGACTTGAGCCGTTCGCGCAGACGCCGAAGGCATGCGGGCAGCTTTGCATATGCCGGCGTAAGGGCGGCCCACATGAGTTCGTGCTGGATGGTATGGAGGGCGCGCACGAAGCTGATGTCGGTCGGTGCGAGTTTCGCCTCCCATGCGGCGCTGGCGATCTCACGGCGAATCAGGTTGTAGGCGATCAGCGCACCCCATATCTCCTGATACACGCCTTCGACGGTGCGGCTGCGCAAGGTCAACTCCGAACCCAGCATCGATTGCTTAAGCTCGCCGTAACTGGTCTCGATCTGCCAGCGGCGCTCGTAGCAGGCAACGATATCGGCGGGTTTGAAACGTCGCCGATCGCCGAGCGAAGTCAACAGCACGCGTTCGCGTCCACGCGCGTCGATAGTTCGGATCGCCCGCGCATTCCAGAATTCGGGCAAAGCCGGACATTTCTTGCGCGCCTGCGGCGAGACGCGCATGCGCACCGTCGCATCGTCAGCGGTACCCGAGACCACTTCCCAGCAGGTATTCGCTTTGGCTGGAATCAGGAAGTGACGATTGGGGGCGTTCATCGTCAGCCCACATAGGATTTCTGCAGCCAAAAAGCCCTTGTCGAACACCGTCAGCGAGTCTTGCGGAATCTGCGGCAGCAGGCTTTTGGCGTACATCATTTCGTTGGTGTCGTAGCGACCGAAATTGATATCGGCGACCAGATGCGTCGGAATGGCGGTGAGCGTCACGGCGCGCACCTGCGGATAACTGGCCACCTTGCCGCTGGCATAACCTTGCGCGCCAAAGTGCTCACGGTTGGCCGCACTGTCGGGTACGCGCAACGTGGTGCCGTCCATCGCCCAAAGACTTAATCCCTTGAACGCATGGTGAGCCGCGTCCTGAGTCGTCCACGCCCGTGCCGTCTGCTCGAACAGCCACGCCATCGGCGCCTCGCCCACGCGTTGGCGGGCCTGCACCACGGCGCTCTTGCTCACAAACGGCGCGGCCTCGTTGGGCAAGGCCAGATCGAGACTGTCGAGTACTTCGCTGATTGACCAGTGCCGGTACATCGCCAGCGCGATCACCAGCCACACCACCTGCTCAGCCGGCAGACGACGGCGCCGGATGCTCGCTGCGCCCGTTGCCTGGACCGCACGCGTGACCCACTCGTAGGGCAGATGCTCAGCCAACCGTCGCAGATCGGTCGGCTCCTGAGCTTCGATTACGAAGGTGAGGTGGTTGGCAAGCATCGCCCCGAAAAGTTAACAGCTCGGCGCAACGTTTACAACTAGTTCCCGCACCAAAATAAAATGCCGTTCAGTCGCTTAACTGAACGGCATTA
>NZ_JALQDN010000084.1:0-17701 GCF_023631205.1 Caballeronia sp. NCF2
GGAATCACCAGCATTTCGAGGGGCACAGGCCGCAGGGCAAGCGGTGGCGACAGGGACGGCGTGAGGCTCAAGGTGGGGCGCTTTCCTACAAGACGATTCGAGCATATTTATCAACATTATAGGATGGATGTCTAACGTTAATAATCAATGTTATCAACAGGATAGTTGGATTTTCTAATGTTGAATGAACCACTCTTGCTTGCAATTTACGCTGGTCCGTGTAGGATGTGGCACATCTGTAGCACAAAGAGGATGCCATGTCGACGACCACGCTACGCCTTCCACCGGATCTTCGCGATCGCGTCTCCCGACTCGCCCAGCAGTCCGGCACTACGGCACACAGTTTCATGTTGGACGCGATCTCAGAACGGGTCGCGAATGAAGAGCTACGACAGGCGTTTCTCGACGAGGGGAACGCTCGCTTCGCGAGGATGCTCGAGACTGGTGCGGGGCTCGACTGGGGCGAGATGCGTGACTATTTGCGCGAGCGCGCAGCTGGTGGCTCGCCGGTAGCGCCCAAGGCTAAGCGATGGCGCGAGTAATGCTGGCGCCCGAAATTCGTGAGGACTTCGATCGCATATTTGAGTTTCTCTTCGAACACACGCCGGAGCGTGCAGTCGAGCGCATCGAAAATATCGTGTCCGCACTCGACATTCTCCAGTCAAGCCCAATGATCGGCCGGCCGGTCGACAATCATCCAGGCATGCGCGAATTGGTCATTTCGAATGGTGCGCATGGCTATTTGGCGCTGTATCGGTTTTTGCCTGAGTTCGACGCGGTGTTCGTAGTGGCAATTCGAAGTCAGCGCGAACAGCGGTACCGACGAGAATCTTCGTGAGCGCTTCAATTAGCGTTACAACGTGCCGATCGCAGATGATAGATGACGGCTCTTGATGATTCGTCCTTTGGCGGATTCGCAGACGACGCGATTCAACCAGCGCCATGTCGGGTGTCGAACGAGACACGTACGCAGGGCGGAGAACTCCAGATTCCGAACCGCCGCCATTTGGAGACATTCGCTGACACCGTCAAGCTGCCGCTTAACATCAGACAGCGTCCATCGATGCGAAGCTTGAATGTGGACAAACGAAAACTGGCGACCCGTTGCGGTTACCCCCGTCGCTGAGCAGAGCTCGCGCTTTTCGTGTTGCAGGAATGGCCGCGGCCAGCAGAGACCTTGATCTAGATCTAGTTGCGAGGGTCGGCGCGCATACGGCGGATGTGCTGGACGCGTGGCTCGGTTTCTCCGGGAACGAGATCGACGCGCTGGGGGGCGCTGGGATCAGTTAGACGAGGTTTCAGCCTCGCGTGCCGTGGCGAGCAGCTTCGAGAGGAGGCGCTGAGCGACCTCACCGAATTTGTCTTGCGTCTCCGAAATCACCGTCGCCACACCTTGACGCTTCGATTTTGAACGCTTGATGTCTCGCACCGTACTGACGACGCGAAGTACATCGCCCGGGTGGACCGGCTTGAGCCAGGTGATTTGCACGCTCATGCCAATAATGCCGCCTGCAAGCGGCAATCCGCCCGGGGTGAGCAAACGCATCGTAATCGCGGCGGTATGCCAGCCGCTCGCGGCCAGACCGCCGAAGATCGATCTCTTCGCCTCGCTCTCGTCGAGATGGAAGGGTTGCGGATCGAACGCTAATGCGAAGCGCCGGACGTCGCCCTCGGTAACGGTGAAGGTCGGCGATTCCAATTGCAGGCCAATCTTCAGGTCATCGAGATAGAGAAGTTTGGTCATGGCGCGTGCTCCGATCGTCTTGGATGATGCGGGGTTCAAGCAGCTTCGTCATACGAGCACAGATCGAAGCCGGTATCTCGAATCCTTGCTTGCTTTCGCGCTGGTCCTGAGTGTGTTGCCACAGGGGAAACGCCTGCGGTGCAATGCCGGCATCCTTGCCCTCTGGATGAATCGGCGAGCTCGCGTCCATCATGGCGACCGATGGCTCTGTCAACTTGTCGGGACGGAGGCGGAAAGACGGCAGGAAAAATCGTCTCTCAGAACGCGTAGGACGGATTTTGGGTGACTTCGGTGAGTTCGCGCCAGGCAACGAATCGCGCCGCGAGCTGTTTGCGATAGAGTGAAGCGCGCAGCAGATGCCGCTTGAGTGCGAAGTGGTGCCTGATCGGCCCGAAGCACGAGAGAAGTTTCTGTGTGCGTGTCGGGTCGCGAAAGCCGCGCATGCGACGCTCGCGTTCGCGCGTTGGTTGATGGCTGTTCTCGGCGCGGTAATTCAGTCGGGCGGCCGCTTTGACGAACACGTGTTTCACGTTCGCAAGTTCCGGGATCTCCGTTTTGGCGCCGTATAGCTGCGCAACTGATCGGTGACGATCTTGCGCGGTACCGGGCTCGAGCGCAGCACACGCATGAAAAAACGTTGGCCGCGGTTTTGTCGCGCCGTTTTTTCAGCAAGATGTCGAGTTCGGCGCCATGCTCGTCGACCGCACGCCACAGCAGGTGCGGTTCGCCATGCAGCGTGACGGACGTCTCGTCGAGGTGCCATGTGCCACCAGGCTTGCGTCGCGCCGCTTTGACCCGGTGAGCGAGGCCCCTTGCCAAACTTATCGCACCAGCATCGGATTGTCTCGTATGTCACGATCACGCCGCGCTCGAAGAGCAGTTCCTCGATGTCGCGCAAGCTCAACTGAAAGCGGAAATACCAGCGCACAGCGCAACCGATGACCTCGGCTGGAAAACGGTGACCATGATAGAGCGATTTGTATTTCTTCATCGCGCCATCTTACGTGACCGGGCCAGCAACCCGACAACGCCCGGTCAAAGCTCCGTCCGGCTTCGTGCGCGAAATTCCGTGGGAGACATCGAAAATTCCTTGCGGAATAACTTCGAGAGTCTTTCTCCGTTGCTGAGGCCCGTTCGACGGGCGATCTTGTCGACCGGAAGATCGCTATTTTCGAGCAGCTTGCAAGTGAGATCGAGCCGCGCTCGAAGCAGGTACTTCGAAGGCGTGATGCCGATCTCGCGCTTGAACAGACGCAGGAAGTTGCGCTCGCTCATCGAAGACATGCGCGCCGCATCGACGACAGATATCGGCTTCGCGCAGTTCAGCACGACCCAGCGCGCCGCCGCGCGTGCCTTTTCGGCCAGCGTCGTCTCATACATCTCTTCGAACGCCGCCTCGAGCGACAAGCCTCCGCCCGAACCAAGACGGTCCGCGACACGCATGGCCAGATCGGCGCCCAAGTCCTTCTTGACGAATGCAAGCGATTTCATCAATGCCTGATCGCGTTCATGCTCTGATAGGGTTTTCGTCGCCGAACTGGGCGGAATATCCTGCTTCATCGAAGGCCAGTCCCGCGCCGTAACGCCCGCGGCCGACAATAGCACGTGCGCGTTTCCCGTCGCGGTAATGGTGACGCTCTTCCCGCTCACGCGTCTCAGGAGCTCCATAAGATTGTCGTCCGAGGACGCGCGTGCCACGCCGCTGCCTCCTACGACGAACAGGTTATCGAGACTATCGAATTTTCCTCCCGCGAGTTGTTCCGTCCACACAGAGATGGAAGAGGAACACAAGACCGTACCCCCGCGGGCCGATACCAGATTCACGCGATACTTCAACGAATGATTCGCTGCTTCGGAGTGCAACTCGTTCGCTACATGCAGTGCTTCGGCAAGCGTGCCTGCCGCCAGCAAGGAGAAACCATCGTATAAAACAATGCCGATGTGCTTGCTCACCGTCGAATCATGCATCGCGTACGCGCAGTCGCCAGCGACGCACGTAGCTTCGAGGACGTCAGTTGAGGTTGACATCGCGGAGCCTCCAATTCGTTGCGTTGGTGTTTTTCCTTCCGCGCGAGCGTGTCGACTGTTGGCCTCGTTTTAACTTTTCTGAGTGACCAGGAATTCTCAAAGACGCAGCTTACAGGTAAGAAAAAATTGCGTCGAGGCAACGATAAAAATAGACATCCATATGAAAAAACGTCTTAATCGCTCTCGGCGTTGAATGCTAACGCACGTTCGCGGCATAGTTGCGGAAGTCGCATCCGCGAATGTCGGCATTTATCACACTCGCAATCGTTTGCTATTGCAGGCTTTCTCAAGGTTTCGGAAGAAGAGTTTTTGTGTACTTCAGAAGCGAGGCATAGCTTTCGTTCTGTTGCATCGAGAAAGATGTTTCTAACGAAAGGCGGGCCGAATTCGCGCCCGTTTTTTATTGCGCGGAATCATATGTTATGACGAGTACGCGTCTATTCGTTCGCCAAAAGGTGAATACGAGGTTTGCGACCCGCCAACATGGAAGAGATTTGAGCCGTTCGAGCAGCCAAGGCATGCGGGCACTTTTGGGCTATCTAGGCGTGCGCGCAGTTGGATGTGGGCCAGTTGGAGGGCTTGCGCGTGGCGCTACTGCAAGGACCATTGGCACGCGGTTTCGGTACCGAGTTGTGGACACGCAAACGCGTACGGGCGCTCATCGAGCGACTGTATGGCATCACCCAGCGAGGCCCATGTCTGGCGACTGCTGGGCGCGCGGGGCGGGCGATCGTGTTGACGTCCATCCCTACGAAGTCCGCGAAGATCTGCCTGAGGAGAGCGCAAATACAGGCCGCCATCAAGGCTTTCCGAACATCGAACATCTAGATGGTCGACGACGAAGCATTCAGTATGTCTTAGCGATAATAGCGGCCGACACTACGGAACGACTGAGCGTTATGCGTCGGGAGCGGCCTTCGAGCTGTCTAGAGCGTGTTAGGAACTTTTATAGTTGTTATAATTAGGATAACAAATTTAACTACAAGACACGATGATAACGCGGGGAGCCTATCCGACTGATGTGTCCGACGAAGAGTGGAGTTTCGTGGTGCCCTATCTGACACTGATGGACAGCAAAGCTCCGCAGCGGAAATACGAGTTGCGGGAAATGTTCAATGCGCTACGCTGGCTCGTGCGGGCTGGGGCGGCGTGGCGCATGCTGCCGACCAATTTCCCTCCGTGGGAACTCGTGTACCAGCAGACCCAGCGATGGCTGCAGGCCGGCTGCTTTGAAGCGATGGTCAGTGACCTGCGTTCAATAGTGCGTGTCGCACAGGGTCGGCAGGGACAGCCCAGTGCGGTCATCTTGGATGGGCGCACCCTGCAATCAACTTGCGAGAGCGGCGCACGCGCGGGCTATGACGGCTATAAACGTAAGCGCGGCAGCAAGGTGCACATGGCTGTTGATACCCTCGGCCAGTTGCTTGCGGTACACGTAACTCCGGCCAATGAACAGGAACGTGCCCAGGTCGCCGAGCTCGCCAGGCAGGTCCAGCAGGCGACCGGGCGCACCATAAAGCTAGCGTTTGCCGACCAAGGGTACACCGGCCAAGAGCCTGCTCAGGCGGCGCAGGACGAAGGCATCGAACTGCAGGTCATCAAATTAAGCGAGGCGAAAAAGGGGTTTGTACTCTTACCCAGACGATGGGTAGTGGAGCGTAGCTTTGGCTGGCTTAACCATTTTCGCAGACTGGCGCATGACTACGAAAGGTTGCCCGAAACGCTCGCTGGTCTGCATTTTGTCGTCTTCGCCATGCTCATGCTGGTTCACGCAGTGCCAATAGTGCAAAGTTCCTAACACGCTCTAAACCGGATATGGCCAATAGGGTCAGTTCCGGCGATTCGGGCCACGGTCGCTGCAGAAGAACGAAACTCGAACTGTGATTTCGACAGCCGGCCAAGAAGCGCCATTCGCGAGACATCTTCAAGTCATCTAAGCCTCGGTTTCCACCCGGCCATCGGTCATTCAATTCGCAGTGCGGAAGCGCTTACTTGTTGACCACTTGTGATCCAACAGTCCTCTCGATGTTTTGAGCGGCTTCTTGGCCCCAACATGTGGGGACGGCAACTCGGGCAATGCGTTTTAGGTCCAGCCATTAGTTCGTGCGCATCAAGGCGTGCCTACTAGGACACCCACGACCCGAGAGTCGCTAGTCACTCCCGTCTTTGGAGGGCAGCGTCACGCGGCCGCTGCCTCTGCGCACGTGGCACTTGATTGCCGAAGAAAAGTTGTCCAGTGACAAAGGGTTGCGCATGCATTGAACATGCATCAAGTCTGAGAGTATGTGCCGTGGGACTGCGCGTGGTCGACCAGCTTTCCATGTCAGACGATTTTGCGGATGCAGGGTTCGAGGACACGAGCGAACGCAATCCGACTCCGGCGTCAGCGGCCGGCTCGCGACCATGCGGGAAAGCCGGTGCGTGCGGTTTTCCCGCAGGACTCATGCGCTAATGTCCCTGCTGCCACTGCAAAAGCGGATGCGTCGCGCCAGCGGGCATCGCCCAGACGCCTCCCGCCGGGATGCTCCAGTCGAGGAAGTTCGACGTGTTGCTCATCTGCGTCGTGGTGAGGCCATTGCTGTCGGGCGGTGCAGTGCCGTTGCCAATGGTGAAGGCGCTCGTTTGCGTCGTCACCGTCCTGTCCCAATAGACGTTGCTATGGATCGCCCCGTAGTTATAAAACGCGGTGCCGCCGTGAAACGAGCCTGGCTCGCCGGGGCCGCTGACCAGGTTGGCCGCGAACGACTGGTCGATGATACCGGTCGCCGTGTTGTCGTAGACGAGCCCCGCGTCCTGCGCATAACCTGTCGAATACGACTGCGTGAGGAACCCCGCATTGATCCCGACGATGCCGCCGGTGCCGCCGTGCGAGCCGCGACCGACCGAACTGGCGACAAACGACTGCGAGATGGTCCCGTGGTTGTCGCCCACGAGGCCGCCCGCAATCCCTTGCGTGAGCACCGATGCACTGCTGGACGATCGCTCGATGGTGCCGTAGTTGCTGCCGACGAGACCGCCGTCGGGACCGCCGCCGTAGATGAAGTAGTCGTTTACTTTGCCGGAACTAGACGCGTAGGTGACGAGCCCGTAGTTGACGCCGACGAGCAGCCCGAAGGACCCGATATCAAATCCGACGCCGATGGCTGCGTTGGTGAGGTTCACGTTGCGCACCACGCCATTCGCGCCGACGACGCCAAAGAGGCCCAGCGCGGAGGTGGGTCCGCCCCGGCCGATGTCGATCGGTCCAAAAGCCACGCCGTTGATCCGCAGGCTGTCGATCGTGTGGCCCATGCCGTCGAATTGGCCCGTGAACGGCGCGTCGGAAAACGTGGCGACGGGGCCGGGCAGCGACCCTATCGGATTGAAGGACGTCGCGGCGCTCGCGTCGATGTCCTTGCCGAGCGCGTAGTTGCCCGAGACATTCAGCGCGACGTTCTGCAGGTCGTTGACATTGTTGACGAGTTTGTAGGCGGTTATCTGCGTGACGAGGCCACTATAGGGTGCTGCGGTCCAGTTCGTGTTGGCGAGCACCGTGCCCGGCGAGTAAGTCCCGTTCATGTCGTATAGCGCCGTGACGATGCCCGTGCTCCTCGACCAGTCGATCGTCCCGCCATCCGCGATGCTTCCGCCGTTGTCGATGCCCCCGCTGTCCGCACGCAGCGTGAGGTTGCCGCTTCCGGCGTTGGCGATCGTCGTGTTCGCAGCGGCCGTTACGTTGTGGGTCGCGCCGAGCGTCAGCGCAGCCGCGCCGTTCCACTGCACGTTGCCGTTGACGGCCAGATCGCCCGCCGACGTCTCGACATCCACAGACGTTCCCGCATTCAGGCTGCGCGACACCGCGCCCGCATTGCTTCCGTCGAGGGTGAAGGTCGGCGCTCCGAGCTTCCACGTTCCGGCCAGCACCGTCGCGCCGCCGACATCCAGCGTGTTGCCGCGCGTCTCAACCGTGCCGCCGCTGCCGTTGGCGTTGCTCGCGGACACGTCGCCGTTCACGTGCACGTTGCCCGAATCCGCGACGAGCCATACGTGACCATCGTGCGTGGCGGTGCCGTTCGCGCGGATCGCGGCGCTATTGCCCGCGAGTGCGTAGACATTGCCATCGGCGGCTTGCAGGTTGATCTGCGCGGCGCGAATCGCGCCAGCGTTCAGCGCCGTGCCGCCGCTGCCCGTCTGAACGAACACCTGCTGGCTGCCCGATGCATCCTGCAACAGCACCTGACTGCCCGCCGCGAGTTCGGCGGTTCCCTGCGCGGCATTGATGCTGCCGAGATTCGCCGCGAGCGTGCGAGAGAAGAGGAACACATCGCCGCCACTCGACCCGATGCGGCCCAGATTCACGACGACGCCGTTCCCGCCGCCCGACAGCGTGAGCGCGCCGCCTTGCATGAAGGCATTGTTATCGGCGTCGAGCGCCGAGGCGACGAAGCGCCCGCCCGTCGCAATCACGCCGGTCGGTCCGACGAGCACGCCCTGCGGATTGATGAGATAGACGCTGCCGCTTGCCTTGAGCGTGCCAAGAATCACCGACGGATCGCCGCCTGTGACGCGATTGAGCGTTGCGCCGCTGCCGTTGTTGAACGTGACGGTGCGACCATTGCCAATCGAGAAACCGCACCAGTCGATCACGCCGCGCGAGGTGGATTGGTTGATCGTCAGCGACTGTCCGCCGCCGCGGATGGAGCCGCTGCCCGCGATGAACTGTCCGCCTTTCGGCAAGGGCGGCGCGGCCTGTGTGCTGATGCCGGATAGCCCCAACGAAGCCGTGGCGAGAAGCAGCACCATCGTCAGTGGACGAAGCCGCAAATAGCCCGCGCGGTTCCTGAGATGATGATAAAGGCGGGAGTGTCGAGCGGGACGCACCGACAAAGCGAGACTTGGATCGAGCTGCATATGCCCTCCAGACGGAGTCAGACATGCGATCGTCATCCGGCCGCTGGTGAAGCTCACCGCTCAATTTTCAAGGCCGTGACCATCGACGTGCTAGCGGGCGCAAAGATAGTATCAACCCGGAACGCGGCTAGCGGGGATTCGTACGTTCGTTCAATGTGCAAGGCAGTGCGCGGCGGTGTACGGCAGGCGTGGTCGCAACGCGGCTTTTATGAAGTTCAGCATTGGCGGCGACGCTCATGCCGTTAGCCATGTTGAAGAACGGGTTCCCTTCGCGCCAGAGGACCGAACGCGGCGCTCGGAAACTGCGATCTTCGGCAGCCGGCCAGGAAGCGTCATTCGCTGTTACCGTTGCTCAGACATTCAGCCGTCTGTTGAAGGCATGAACAGGGAATTTGATTTTTGATGTTGAAGCGTTGCCCGTCGGCCCCGGGTCTGCCGCTCGGTGCTATCCACCGCACGGGGTGTGCGGCGACATGGCCCATTCTCCCGACGTGTTCTGTAGCATCGAGCCTTTCCCGAAGATACGCACTTTCGCCGAAACGGGCAGATCGGCATGCATGCGGGCGGCCCGTCAAGCGCCGGTTACGCCGGGTGTCTATATAGCACCGCGATAGAACTGCGGAAGCGGGACGGTTATCCCGCGCTCACTGCGCTTTCGGATAGCCGACGTAGTAGATACCGATAATGGCCCCGCTGGAATCGTGAATCGGTTCATAGCGCTTCACATACGGTTTGCCCAGAACATCAACATCGCCATAGATAGTAGGCACCGCCGTTTCGAATGGCGGCCAATGCCTTGCCCTTCGGATCAAGGACAGTCCCGATGGCCCTCGATCCTTAGAATCTCTTCTTCGGTGGGCAAGCGCTGCCCGTCAGTGCAGGGACGTAGCTCGTAACCCCTCCCTGCCCCCTTCGGCGAGTTGGCAGTTGTGTGCGTCAAGTTGTGCAGAAACGGGGGACGATGGTTCAGTTGATCGGTTTTCCGTGTCCGATGCGAAGGGCGTAGCCATTCGCATCGGACCACGGCGCGCTGTTTATGCCGCAGCGCGTAAGAACTCTTTCTTTTGCTCGGCCAGTAGGGCCATGTTGAGATAGCGGCTGTCTTCCAGCCACGTCTCATGGATTTCACTGCATAGCGCCCTGACTAAGCGTAGACACGCCGCCTCGTTCGGAAAGATCCTCACAATACGCGTGCGCCGCTTGATCTCTTCATTCAGGCGCTCGAGCATGTTGGTCGACTTCAAATGCTTGTGATGCGCACGCGGCAGCCGGTAGAACGTGAGCGTCTCAGCAATGTTGCCTTCAACCCAATCGACAAGCTTCGGATATTTGCCCTGCCACTTTGTGATCCACGCCGCGAGGTCTCGTTGCGCCTCCTGCAGGTCGCGTCGGTCGTACATCCAGCGCAACTCCTGCAGGCAGTCGTCGTCGGCCTTGCGCGGCAGGTAGTCCAATGCGTTGCGCAGAAAGTGCACGTAGCAGCGCTGCCAGGCGGCCTCAGGAAGCACCTCGCTGATTGCCTTCTTCAGTCCCGCATGATCGTCCGAGGCGACGAACTCCACGCCTGAGAGCCCGCGCTTCTTCAGCCCCAGCAAGAACTCCTTCCAGCTCGATTGGCTCTCGCGGTTAGCCAGCTCCACGGCCAGCACTTGCCGGTGACCTTCCCAGTTGATGCCGATGGCAATCAGCACTGCTTGCGAGCGAATCACGCCTGATTCACGCACCTTCTCATAGCGAGCATCGACAATCAGATACGGATACGCTTCTTCCAGTGGCCGGTGTGCAAACTTTGCCAGCGTCGCGTCGAGCCCTTTGTTAATGGCGGAGATCGCCGAGGCCGAGAAGCTGTGACCGCACAGCTCTTCGGTGATCGCCTTGACCTTGCGGGTCGACACGCCCTGCACGTACATCTCGGCCAGGGCGGCCACCAGCGCCTTCTCGCTGCGCGCATAGCGCTCGAACAATGCCGTCGAGAACTCTCCGTGTCGGTCCCGAGGCACGCGAAGCTCTAGCTTGCCGATGCGCGTCACCAGTCCACGGCCATAGTAACCTGCACGGTAGCCACTGCGTGCCTCGGTGCGCTCGTTGTGCGAGGCGCCCAGCAACTCTGTCATCTCTGCTTCGAGCACCTCCTGAAGCGCATCCTTCATGAGCGCCTTCATCAGGTCCCGGTCGCCGGCAACCAGTGCTTCCACTGGCGGCCGGTTCGTAATACGCTTGGTCGTGGCCATGGCGTAAGCCCTCCCGAGGGCAGGTTGACGAACTGGACATTCATCAACTTACACCACGGCCACCCCTTCATTCCGCAACTTTCTGCCTTCGAGCTTTCTGCACACTTGTCGGTACATTACCGAGTTGGCGGGCCATCTCCATTTCGATCCTGTCTGAGTGGTCTGCATTTCCTGCACTACACTCGTTGGTGTAGAACAAAGACGTCGGGCGTACCGGGAGAACGCGTCATGAGTCGGCCGCTAGATGATGGACTCTTGCGCGCGTCGCGCGTCACGCCTGCCAGGCGCTGGATCGCATGGCTTTTCGTCATCACGAGCGTGATCATCTGTGCCGTTGCGGTCCGCATGACGCAGATCGAAATGCAGAACTCGCAGCGGCAGGCGCATTACCTCTCGGAGTTGGGGCGCGAGATCGGCTTTTCTGTCGGCGAAGGACCCAGTGCCAGCATTCCACAGGCGTCGGCCGGCCCATATGATGTGCGGCTCGGCTATGCGTTGCTGCCGTCGTTCGAGGAGCGGCTCCTTGCGCGCGGGTTTGCCGTCACCGCGCAGGCGCGCGGCTCGGCAGCCATGATGTCAATGGCCGATCAGGGCCTTTTCATTCCCTATGAAGAGAAAGACCGCGCCGGGCTCGCACTGCTCGATTCGCGCGGCAACCCGCTCTACAGCGCTGCGAGTCCCGGTCTCGTCTACGACAGCTTCGAGTCCATTCCGCCGGTAATCGTCAATGCGCTGCTCTTCATCGAGGATCGCAGCCTGCTGGACGACAGCCTGCCCAACCGCAATCCGGCAATCGACTGGGGACGCTTCGGCCGCGCACTTTTCGATCAGAGCCTGCGCGTCGTCGATAGGCACGCGCCGCAACCGGGCGGCAGCACGCTGGCGACCCAGATCGAGAAGTTCCGTCACTCGTCGGGCGGGCGCACCGCGTCGCCGCCGGAGAAGCTCCGCCAGATCGCATCGGCTTCCGTGCGTGCTTATCTCGAGGGCCCGCAGACGATGCCCGCGCGCCGTCAGCTCGTCGTGCGCTATTTGAACTCGGTGCCGCTCGCGGCGCGGCCCGGCATCGGCGAGATCAACGGGCTTCCCGACGGCATGGCCGCGTGGTACGGACGCGACTTCGACGAATACAACCGCATCCTGAACGCACCCGTTTCGGCCGAGATGCTCGATGCGCAGGCGCTCGCGTTCAAGCAGGCGCTATCGCTGATGATCGCGCAGCGCGCGCCGTCGCGCTTTCTGCGCCCGGGCAGTCCGGAGCTCGAACGCCGCACCGACAGCTATCTGCGCCTGCTCGGCGCGAACGGCATCATTGCGCCGGCGCTGCGCGAGATGGCGCTTGCTGTGCCGCTCGAACTGAATCCGGCGCCGCATCGGCGGGCGGCCGTGTCGTTCGTCGCGCGAAAGGGCGTGACCGCGCTGCGCTCGAACCTGCTCGGGATACTCGGCGTTCCCAGTCTCTACGATCTCGACCGTCTCGACCTCAGCGTCACCGCGACGCTCGACGACCCCGTGCAGCAGGCCGTGAGCGAGCGGCTCGCGAGCGCGGCGACGCGCGATGGCGCGGCCGATGCCGGATTATTCGGCTATCACATGCTGCGGCCCCACGACGAACTTCGAAGATCTCGTACAGCTTCACGCTGATGGAGCGCAAAGGCGGCACGAACCTCGTGCGCGTGCAGACGGACAGCATCAACGAACCCTTCGACATCAGCCGCAGCGGGCGCCTCAACCTGGGCTCGACGGCCAAGATGCGCACGGCCATCACTTACCTGCAGATCGTTTCTGCGCTGCACGCGCGCTATGGCGCGATGAGCGCGGCGCAGCTGCGCGGCGTGACGCTTGATCGCCAGGATGTCCTGACGCACTGGGCGCTCGACTATCTCGCGAAGACGCCGGACCGCTCGCTCCCCGTGCTGCTCGATGCCGCCGTCGCGCGCAAGTACTCCGCGAGCGCCGGCGAGACCTTCTACACGGGTGGCGGCGCGCAGGCGTTCTCCAACTTCGAGGCGACCGACAACTCGTGCGTGCTCACCGTGGAGAGCGCGTTCCAACATTCGGTGAATCTCGTGTTCGTGCGGCTGATGCGCGATATCGTCCACTACGAGATGATCGAGGTTGCGGGGCCGTCCTCGGACTGGCTCGACGATCCGGCGGTGCGTCACGCGTATCTGACCCGTTTCGCCGACGCCGAGAGCCGCGTCTACATGAGCCGCTTCTACATGAGATACCGGCTCAGGACGGCGGATGAGGCGCTCGCGCTCTTGTTGCGCGATGTGCGCAAGTCGCCGCCGAAGCTCGCCACGGTGTTGAGAAGCGTCGCGCCCGACGAGCCGCCGGCATGGTTCGATGCCCGCATGCGCGCGGCGCTGCACGGCACGCCGTATGCGTCGATCACGGACGATGATCTGGCGAAGCTCTACGTGAAATACGGCGTCGACAAGTTTAATCTCAACGATCGCGGGTATATCGCGAGCGTGCATCCGCTGGAGCTGTGGACGGTGAACTATCTGCGTTCGCATCCGCTCGCGACCCTGAACGATGCGCAGGACGCGAGCCGCGATGCGCGCGTCACCGTGTATTCGTGGCTCTTCAAGACGCGCTATCACGCGACGCAGGACAGGCGTATCAAGCGCATGGTCGAGTTGCAGGCGTATGCCGAGATCACGAAGTCGTGGCGCGCGCTCGGCTATCCGTTCGCGTCGGTGACGCCTTCCTATGCGGCGGCCATCGGAGCGTCGGGCGATCGGCCGGAGGCGCTCGCGCAGTTGATCGGCATCGTGGAGAACGGCGGCAAAGGGCTTGCCACGCAGCGCATCTCGACGCTCGAGTTCGCGAAGGACACGCCGTTTGAGACGCGCTTCACCCAGATGAGCGCGCCCGCGAAGCCGTTGCTCGCGCCCGAGATCGCGACCGTGGTTCAGCGGCTGCTGCGCGATGTCGTCGAGGGCGGCACCGCGAAGCGTCTCGCCGATGGCCTCACGTTGTCCGGCCGCGCGCTCGGCGTATCCGGCAAGACCGGCACCGGCGACCAGCGTTTCAACGTGTATGCCCGCGGCCGGCGTCTGATCGAATCGCGCAAGGTGAACAGGACGGCCACGTTCGTCTTCGTGATCGGCGAGCGCTTCTTCGGCACGATCACGGCCTACGTCCGCGAGCCTTATGCCGCGCACTACGACTTCACGAGCGCGCTGGCCGTGCAGTTGCTGAAGTCGCTCGGGCCGGCGCTGCAGCCTCTGCTGGCTGACGGACAGGAGATCAAAGCCGCCGGCGAAGCGAAACCGGAAAGCCGGTAGAAGTGCACGGGTAGAAGCGCCCGTCAGGATGCCAGGCGCAGATGCCGCTTGCCCGAATGGTGCTTACCGTTGGTCCGGTATGCCGCGAATTGCGCCCTGGCCCAATGCGACCGGGCGATCATCTGGCGATGGCGATCCTGCGTGCTCGCGTGATACACGCGCGGCATCACGACAGGGGTTTCATCGCCCGTCAGCCAGTGGCGAATCGTGACCAGATCCACCGAACGCGCCCAGGAAGACGGTGCGCCGAGGAGCGCGATGATGACCGGACCATTCGGCATGTCCGCTTCCACGAGAATGCAGCGTCCGGCCTCGCGGGTGTAACCGGTCTTCGCCAGTTGAACGTTCCAGTCCGGCCAGTCGACGACCGGGTCCGAGTTCCGATAGAACCGCGTTCTGGTGCCGATGACTTCCTGATAGCGAGGAAGCACGGTGAAAGCGCCGATCAGACGGTAGCGTGACGCGGCATCCGCCATTTTCATCAGGTCGCGCGCTGTGGACACGTTGTCTGCCGACAGCCCCGTCGGATCGATGAACTGCGTAGCCGCCAAGCCAAGAGCGCGCGCCTTGTCGTTCATCTTCTGGAGGAAGGCGCGCTGGCCTCCCGGAAACGCACGCGACAGAGCGGCGGCCGCGCGATTCTCTGACGACATCAGGGCGAGGCGCAGCATTTCTTCCCGTTCGAGCGTTGCGCCCACCGGGATGCGCGAGCCCGAGTGCTTGAGCCGGTCGATGTCGGCGTCGCCGATCATCACGCTTTCCTGCATGGGCTGCGCTTCGTCCAGCACGACCATCGCCGTCATCAGCTTGGTCAGGGAAGCAACGGGCCGTACGGTGTCGGCCTGCTTTTCGAGCAGGACTTCGTGACGCTGGATGTCGTACACCAGCGCGCTGCGCGACTGGAGCACCGGCGTCCCGGCCAATGCGAGGAGCGGAATGGCCGCGAGAAGCAGGGCAGTGGCAATTTTCTTCATCACGATCATCCCCTGAACCTGCAATCCGGCGCCTGGCACCATCGATGTCCGATCGCGTAGACTCGCCCAGGTCGTTCATTTCAAATCGACGGACACGAAGCTGCCCGGCGGCGGCATACCGGAAGCGTGACGGACACATGAGACGAGCCCGGAAACGAGTACTTTAATGGTAGTCACTGCCAGCGGAAGCGACGAAAAAAAAACCGCACTCCCGCGCTCTCGGACTCTCGGATGCGTCATCGTCACGATCCGATTGTTCGAGAATGCACTTGCTAGCCAGCTGACGAATCCTTCGGATTCGTCTTGCGACGTCCGGCAGTATCGCGCTCGAATTTTCCAAGCGCGTGGCTGGGCGCGCGGTCAACCCGTTCATGGACATTGGCCTGGCATACAGCCAGCCTTGGGCGAATTGCAATCGCGCTGGCGCAAAGTGGTCCACGCCGCTGCGAAGGGCGGGATAACCGCTGGCCCGATCTATGCCTAAGGCCCGCCCTCACAGGCACCGCACGGGCGCCACATGCTCAATCATCCGGAACAGGCCGTGCAGCGGTTCGCCTTTTCGGTAAAAGGCGTAAATTTAGGCGGCGATGCCGCGCTCCATAACTTCCTCTTCGGCAAGCGAGCTATGGGCGATGATCGGCACCGCAGTAAATCAAGTCGAACCACGCAGGGCCTCTGCCACGCTGAAGCCGTCGCGGGGTGCCATTTTTATTTCAAGGACGACGACATGGGACGCCCATGCTTGTGAAACTTGAAGTGCAGCCTCGCCCCTATTCGCCACGAGAGCTCGGTAGCCATACGCCATGAGGGCCACGGCGAGGGCGTCGGCTATCGCCGCGTCGTCATCGACGATCAGCACGGCAATGGGAGGCGTGACGGCGTCGAAGTCTCGCGTGGCCCATAAACCCGGCATCGGGGACGGTTGCATAGCATGAGTGGTAAGCAGTAGACCTTTCTCTCCTCTGGGCAACGGTCATGCCGGTTTCGGGACCGTTTCGGACAGGACGTCTGCGAAAATTCCCATCGATTGAAAAGCGTCAGCGCGAGCCTGTCGCTCGCCTAGGCACGGCGGACAGCAAGATTGTCGGTACGCAAAGGCAGATCGGCACTGTCGTTGGCGGCTCAACTCCTCGCCGTCGTGAGGGACAAGGAACGGATTGGCATCGCTACGAGCGGTAAAATCACCGTCCCAGCACTACCTCGACCTGACCGGACGGAAAAGATGGACCACATACAGAGCACGCGCGACGGTACAGGCGATACAGAAGAGCTCTTCCGGATTTTGGTGCAAGGCGTCACCGACTATGCGATCTTCATGCTCTCTCCGGCTGGAGTCGTCACAAGCTGGAACGTCGGAGCGGAACGGATCAAGGGCTACAGCCAATCAGAGATCGTTGGCGAGCATTTCTCACGTTTTTACACGGACGAGGACAAGGTAGCCGGCGTACCAGCCCAGATGCTCGCCGCAGCAGCGAAGACGGGCCGCGCCGAACGCGAAGGTTGGCGGCTTCGTAAAGACGGTAGCCGCTTCTGGGCGCACGTCGTGATCGATGCGATTCGGGACACCGACGGTGTCCTGATTGGGTTCGCAAAAGTCACCCGCGACAATACTGAGCGCAAGGAAGCTGCCGCCGCCTTGAAAAAGCCAACGCGGCACTCTTCCAGGCGCAGAAGATGGAGGCAATCGGGCGCCTGACCGGCGGCGTCGCCCACGACTTCAACAACCTGCTCGCGGTACTCTCTAACGGGTTACAGGTGCTGGCGATCCAGTCCCCCACGCCCGTCCATAAAAAAATGATTGAAGGGATGCGACGGGCGATTGAACGCGGGGCCACTCTCACCCAGCAGTTGCTTTCTTTCGCGCGCCAACAGCCGTTGCAGGCGGAGGTGCACGACCTGAACGGATTGATCCGCGAGTTCGGGCCAATGCTTTCACGTGCGGGCAACCGTAGCACGCACGTCGAACTCGCGCTCCAGCCCGGCGAAACATTCGCGCTGGTCGACGCAGCGCGTTTCGAGGCGACGCTGCTCAACCTCGTCGTCAACGCGGTCGACGCGATGCCGAGCGGCGGTACCGTCACGATCGTCACGGACACGGTCGAGGCTGACGCGCAGATGACGTCGGCATTGCCGCAAGGCCGCTACGTTCGCATATCTGTTTCAGATACCGGTACCGGCATGTCCGGCGACGTCCTCGCACAGGCGTTTGAGCCGTTTTTTACGACCAAGCGACCCGGTAAGGGAACCGGACTGGGCCTGAGCCAGGTGTACGGTTTCATCACCCAGTCAGGCGGCAACGTGCACCTTTCGAGCGAGGTGGGCAAGGGGACGACAGTCGATCTATATTTGCCGGTCGCGCAGCCGGCAGCAAGCGAGAATGTGCCGCCGGGCCCGAAGGTTGAGACGGTCCTGCTCGTCGAAGACGAGCCCGACGTGCTGGGAGTTGCGTCGGAACTGCTGACTAGTGTCGTGAGTTAGAAGTTCGTTGAATCGATTTCCCGGTCTTTCTGGAATGACGAAATGTTGATTAAAGAGCCG
>NZ_JALQDN010000085.1:0-22264 GCF_023631205.1 Caballeronia sp. NCF2
CGATCTTGGGATCCGGAACATTCTCGACCGTAACTTCACGAGGACCGCGATACACAACGGCTTTCATATGTTTCTCCGAGAGTTCAACTGCGAAAAACCTGAGCCGCATGCGACCTTCTGCGGCTGTCGGCGTCGACAAACCCGCAGACCCACCTGCGGGACGTCCCTCTCTCATGCAGACCGGCACCTTGCAGAGAGCTTCTGCTATTGCTGGTTGAAGCCGGAGAGTCTATCGCTATCCTAAATAGTGAGTGCCAGGCGCCCCGGATTCTTGGTGACGGTGCGCGATGAAATGGGCAGCTATCCGCGTGCCCGATCCATGTCGACAGATGCGGGTCGCGCATGCAGCAGCGCTAGCCAGAGGTTCGGTACGATTGATATGGCTATCTAACCGGCGCGTGGGGCGACACGCAATCGCGTAGTCGCGGAAAACTTGCACCAAGCTGCGGATCTTGCAAGAACGGCTTGGTTCGCGAACAAGAAAGGTCGCTATTCGGCCAGCCCGCTCGCTGAAGAGGTCTGCCTCCTCGAGCGGTTTCGGAAGCATCGGTGACTTGCGCCCTGCCACTCGAAGGGGAAGCCCCTTCACGATGACGGCGCTCACCACTTGATTGCGACAACAGAGGAGGACGTCACGGACCGGGTGCGAGAGATCACGAATGGCAAAGGAGCACGCGTCGTCTTCGACCGCCATCGGCGGCCCGCGCTGTTTCAACTCGCGGAGTCCATGCGGTTCGGCGGCATTCTTCTTGAGTAGGCCGCGATAGCACTGAAGACTGGACCTTCCCGCAGTTCGCACTTTTAGGCAAGTGCCTTCCCTTCAAGGGCTATATTGAGGCCACGAGCGACGACGAACTGTTGGCGCGTGCCAAGGCGTTCATCAACGAGGGGCTGTAATCCGGCGCGCTCGGACCGTTGATCTCTCAGAATTTCGAATTCGATTAAATTCAAGACGCAACGCGCTTCCTCGAATCGAATGAGAAGTCGGGGAGATCGTCGTCATCGTAAGTCGAGTGCGCTTCCGGCACAAAAACGACGAAGGCTCCTCGGGAGCCTTCGTCGTCGAAGCGGCGGAAGCGCGCCATGTCTTTGGCGTCGCGCAAATCTCGATGTTCGTGACGTTCCCTAAACATTCGAGCGGCGGTTGAACCCGGGTAACGGACAATCGGAGGCTGGGAGGAGCGAGCGGCAGTTGTGGGTCATGAAGACTCGTTCGCCGGTCCGGATACCGACGTTTTACCGCCGCCGCATCGCGAATGACAGCAATGCGGCAAGCTGCAGCCGCGCAGCGGACGAAGGGCGAGCGTCGGCTTTGGCCGATCCGCGTTAATTGGTCGTGAGGCCGGACGGGGCACTGCCGTCGGTCCCCGCCGGTCACTTGGTGGTTTGGCGTGCGTGCTTTGGGTGCGATTGACGGTGAACGCTGGTGAGCGCGATTCAGCTGCGGTGCGATGAATAGCCGTCGGGATAAAGTACAAAACACATTCCTTCCCTGTCGTTACTTCGAACGGTTCTCACCGGGACCGGATCGTGCGCCATCGCGTGCAGAGGGCCGAAAGTCCTGCCGGCTATGGATCGAGCGGAGCGATCAAAATGAACGACGACGAATTGCGCCTGCGCGCGTACTACTTGTGGGAAGCGGAGGGTCGGCCCGATGGCGATCCGGATCGACACTGGGCGCAGGCTCGTCGTGACGCGGGCATGGCCGATGAGGCGTGCAACGAGATTATTGCTGATGGACTCGCCGATATATGGTCGGCGGAAAACCGGGCGCTTCTTGAGCAGCGGGTCCTTCCCGACTATCTCGCAAGACGTCGCTGGTTCGCGGCGAAGAACCGAACAATCCGCTCGCTGAAGCTTGTCGAACCCGTCCCGATCGACGAGTTTGCTTTGGTCGCACAGATTGAAATCGCACTCGACGGTAGCGTTGAGCGTTACGCGTTGCCGCTGGGGCTTTTATGGGACGAGGACGCATGCGCCGAGAGTGATCCGACGCGTGACATGGCCATCGTCAGGGTGCTTGGCGACGGGCGCCGCGGCATTTTGACCGACGCGTTTTTCATACCCGCGTTTATCCGTTTCCTGGTTGGCCAAACGCACGACGGAGCGTTGATCCACTCCGAGGAAGACGGCACGCTCCATTTCAGTCCGGAGCCCGCCGCACGCGATCAGATCGGCGGCGTCCAGGAGATTCGCTGGCTCTCGAGCGAACAGAGTAACACGTCGGTGATCGTGGACGGGCGCATCGTCATGAAGCTGATTCGCCGGCTGCAGTCAGGGGTTCATCCGGAAGCCGAGATGTGCCGTTTCCTGACGCGCGCTGGTTACAAGAATGCGAGCCCCTTGCTGGCGGAAGTCGTGCATACGGACCCCAACGGCGAGTCGCGCTCGATGGTGGTCCTGGAAGGCTTCGTTCCCAATCAGGGCGATGCATGGACTTTCGCGGTCGAATGTCTGCGCAGCGCGCTCGAGGCGCCGTCAGGAACCGACGAGTCGACCCGCGACTTCCAGCGCATGGTCGAGCTCGTCGGCAGGCGCCTGGGGGAATTGCATGCCGTGCTGTCGGAAGCCCATGACGTGGCCGCCTTCGATCCGGAAGTCGCGCAAGCCGACGACATCGACGCATGGCGCGACGCGGCGATCGAACAATTCGAGCGCGCTGTCGACGTTCTCGCGACTTGCGGCGATCCGCTCTTCTACCGCATTGTCGATGCGCGTTCGAAAATCGTCGCCGCCGTTCGTCACGCGCAATTCGCAGACTCGGGCACAGTGAAAATCCGCATCCACGGCGACTTTCATCTCGGACAGGTGCTGTGGTCGGGCACGGATGCCTTCATCATTGACTTTGAAGGTGAGCCTTCGCGGCCGATTGAATCGCGCCGTGCAAAGTCAAGCCCGCTGAAGGACGTCGCCGGCCTGCTTAGGTCGATCGATTATGCAGCGGCATTTGCGGCCAGAGAGGGAAATCGCACTGCTGGCGCAGCGATTCTCGATCCGTGGATCAGCGCAGCGGAGGAGGGCTTCCTGCGCACGTATCAGGAGGCGAGCGGAACGCAAGTGACCGCATCCTTGGCGCGTGACGCGCCTGATCTTCTGAACCTCTTTCTGCTCGAAAAAGCGGCCTACGAGGTCTGCTACGAGGCGGCGAATCGGCCGGAGTGGATGCCGATCCCGGTGCGAGGAATGGTACGCGCGCTCGCCGCTTTTACCGACGCAATCAACGCCCCATAACATGGCGCACACTGCGCACCCGTTGTGCGGCCCAGGCCCGAGCCCTTGCCAGGCTAAACGCAGAGAAATGCATCTGATCTGTGACAACGTGAGTCGTCCTAAGACGGAGCGGGTCGCCGCGTTCCGCGACGCGCATGCCGAACAAGACCTCGCGGTCACCCGACCTACTCGTCGTGGTTCAGCCCAGTCGCGAACTGTCTCGCGCATCCAGCGTCATGTGATCGGCCGCGACCCGCCAGTCAGACTTGAGACACGGGTGCTCAAACCCACTTTGAAGCACAGACTCGCGGCTCGACGCTGGTTTCTTCACTCTGATAGCGGGCGGGCGCTTATTGTTTCGCCAGCAACCTGGGCAACCGGGGTCTTAAGGCACTAAGATCCAGAGCGCGGTTTATCATCTGCGCCGTGGCTCCTGTCGTGATCGACCCGGTCCCGATCTGCTTTCCGCTTTGCCTGACGGTCACTGGCGGACTGCAGCGTGTCCTGCAACTGCGCAAGCGAATAGGGCTTGCGCAGCGCAGACCATTCGAATTGCAGGGCCTCCCGCTGCTCCGGCACGGTGTTTCCGGAAGCAAAAATAACCTCGAGGTCTGGTTTCGTGGCCGCGGCGCGCCGCGCCAGTTCCAGCCCGGACATTTCGGACATGACGACGTCCGTGAGGAGAACGTCAATGTCGCCCGCTTCAAGCATTTCGAGTGCCGCGGCAGTGTTCTCGGCGCGCCGTGCGCCGATTCCCAGGAGCAGAAGCAATTCACAAAGCGCTTCGAGCGACGCCGGATCATCGTCTACTGCGAGGACGCGCAATTCTTCGAGACGCCGGGCCGGAAGATCAGGCCTATCGCCGGATTCGGCCATCGGCTGTTCGATTGCTTTGCTACCGCTGTCGCCGAGCACCTGCCGCACCTTCGTCGCGAGCTGCTCACGGCTGTACGGTTTGCTGAGCAGTTCCACGCCCGGCTCCAGTCGGCCGCCGTGGACGATAGCATTCTGTGTGTACCCTGAGGTGAAGAGCACTTTGAGTCCGGGGAGCGTCTGGCTAGCCTGCCTTGCCATGTCGGGGCTGCGCAACGACCCGGGCATGACCACGTCTGTAAATAACAGATCGATGTGCACGCCGCTCGCGACGACAGCCAGCGCCTGCGCAGCGTCGTTGGCCTTTAACACAGCGTAGCCGAGACCAGTAAGAAGCTCGACAACCGTCGATCGGACTTGCGGATCATCCTCGACCACGAGAATGGTCTCTTCACCATGCGTAACGCTGCCCCTCGCGCGCGGCGGGAATTCAACAGCGGTATCGGTCGAGCGTGGTAAATAGATTTTGACAGTGGTCCCTTCGCCGATCTCGCTGTAGAGCTTGATATGTCCGCCGCTTTGCCTGACAAATCCGTACGCCATGCTCAGCCCCAGGCCAGTACCTTCGCCTTCGGGTTTGGTACTGAAGAATGGATCAAAAGCGCGCTCCATCACTTCCCGGCTCATGCCGGTACCTGTGTCCGTGACAGCCAGCATGACATATTGCCCGGCGCTGACCTCAGGGACCGTCGATACGTATTCGTCGTCCAGCGTCGCGTTGGCGAGTTCGAGGGTGAGCTTGCCGCCATCCGGCATTGCATCGCGTGCATTGATGGCCAAGTTTAGAATCACGTTTTCCAACTGGTGCGGATCGACGAGGATATTCCAGAGGCCGCCCGCGACAACTGACTCGATTTCAATCGTCTCACCCAGCGCCCGGCGCAAAAGGTCGTCAAGTACGCGAAGCTGGCGCGCAGGATTGATGACGAGGGGCGCCAGTGGTTGCTGACGTCCGTAGGCGAGCAACTGCGAGGCCAGTTTCGCGCCGCGATCCACCGCGTCGATCGCCTTGCCTAAACGCTCGGCGCTCCAGTTGTCCCGTCCGTATTTGCTTTCGAGCAGTTCCAAGTTTCCCCGTAGCACCTGCAGGACATTGTTGAAATCGTGTGCTACCCCGCCAGTCAGTTTTCCCAACGCCTCCATTTTCTGCGCCTGGAATAGGGCGCGCTGCGTTTGCTCGAGGAGTTCGGAGGCACGTCGACGCTCGGTAATGTCCCGGGTGACCTTCGCAAACCCGACAAGCTCGCCATTCTCGCGGATCGCGTCAATGACGACGTGTGCGAAAAAGCGGCTGCCATCTTTGCGCACGCGCCAACCTTCCGCCTCGAAACGGCCTTCGCGTCTTGCCGTTTCCAACCCGCGAAACGGCACCCCGGCTGCGACGTCCTCGGGCGTGTAAAACCTGGAAAAGTGCGAGCCCACAATCTCGCTTTCGCTGTATCCCTTGATCCGTCGGGCGCCGGAGTTCCAGCTTGTGATCCGGCCATCTGGGGAAAGCATGAAGATGGCATAGTCGATGACACCCTGTACCAGCAGGCGAAAGCTCCGCTCGCTTTGCAGCACGGCGTCGTGAGCCGCCTTCTTGTCACTGACATCCTGAACGACCTTCCCGAAGCCCAGGATCTGACCGGCGCTGTCACGAAGTGCTGTCATGACGACGTTGGCCCAGAACCGCGTGCCGTCCTTTCGCAGCCGCCATCCTTCACTAACGTAGCGACCTGAACTAGCGGCAGCCTTGAGTGCGGCTTCGGGCGCGCCCGAAGCGCGTTCGCTCTCCATGTAGAAGACGGAGAATGGCTGCCCTATGATCTCGTCAGCTCTGTACCCTTGGATTCGCTCGCCTCCCGGGTTCCACGTCAATACGATGCCCTCAGGCGATAGGGCGAAAATGGAATAGTCGTCTGTGGAAGCGGCCCACAGTTGCAGCCAGACAGCGCTAAAGCTGGCGTCGAGTGACGAGTCGTCGTCGTTCATAGCGAACCGGTGTGAGCATCCATCTAGACAAAAGTTAGTCATTGTCGCAGTTTTCATTCCACAGCGGCCTATTCGCTTGAGGAGCAAGCCTCCGACAACCCGGTTATCAGCCGGACAGGAATCGGCCATCGAGAGTTGCGCGCCGCCGGGACCTTCACGGCTGTCGTCCCCACATCACCGGACATCGCGTCGCCGTGAACGTGCCGGATGACCTTGTCGACATCGCGCTGCCTGACTCTGCGGACGACGCATGCCACATGTCTGTTGACCCGCGCAATTTTTCCATTGACGGAAAAGTCATTCCACCAATTCCCGTCTAATCAAAAGCTTCCGCCGGCCCGACACTTCTCTCGATGCACTTCGTTTCACATCCAGCACGAACCAAGGAGAAGAGCCATGAACACCCTCACGAAACAGCAATTCAAACGCGTCTGGTTTATCACCGGCGCATCCCGCGGTTTCGGCGCACTGATTGCGCAAGCCGCGCTCGACGATGGCAACGCTGTCGTCGCGACCGGCCGCAACGCCGCCGCGATCGCCGAGCGGCTGGGCAAATCGCCCGCGTTGCTCACCTTTGCACTCGACGTGACAAACGAAGCACAGGCGAAGGCGGCGGTCGAAGCCGCGGTCGATAAGTTCGCCCGCATCGATGTGCTGGTCAATAACGCGGGCTTCGGGCTGCTCGCGGCCGTTGAGGAATCGAGCGATGCCGAGGTTCGCCGCATCTACGAGACCAACGTGTTTGGCTTGCTCAACGTCACGCGCGCCGTGTTACCTGTCATGCGCAAGCAGCGTTCGGGGCATGTGATCAACACGTCGTCCATCGTTGGTTATCAGGCGGCGGCAGGCGTCGGCGTCTATAGCTCGACGAAATTCGCTGTGGAAGGCATCACCGAAGCGCTGCACGCTGAACTCAAGCCGCTTGGCATCCACGCAACAATGATCGAGCCCGGGTTCTTCCGTACGGACTTTTTGGATGCGTCGTCGCTCGCCGTCGGCAAGACGATCATTAGCGACTATGCAGAGACGTCGGGCAAACTACGGCAACTCGCAGGCGAGATCAATCATAATCAGCCAGGCGATCCTGCAAAATTGGCCAAGGCGATGATTAGGCTCGTCGATGCAGAGACGCCACCGCTGCGTTTGCCCCTCGGCACGGACACGCTTAAGGCACTCGCCGAAAAGAATGCGTATGTAAAGGCAGAAACGGAAACCTGGAAGTCGCTTTCCGCATCCACCGACTTCCCGGCCTGAACCGCAAAGAACGAAGGGCCAGACGGCGCGCGTGCAAGCGGCGTCTGCCCGATTCGTACAAGATGCGGGCATCGCCTATCGAGCTTGCGCGCAACATTGACATGAAAAAAATCGGTTTTTTATCGTTTGGCCATTGGTCTGAGTCGGCACACTCGCACACGCGTTCAGCTTCCGACGTCCTGCTCCAATCCATCGACCTCGCGGTTGCTGCCGAGCAACTGGGCGCGGACGGGGCGTTTTTCCGCGTGCATCATTTCGCGCGGCAGCTCGCGTCGCCGTTCCCGCTGTTGGCGGCGGTGGGAGCGAAAACCAGCCGCATTGAAATCGGCACGGCCGTCATCGACATGAGGTACGAGAACCCGCTGTACATGGCCGAGGATGCGGGCGCGGCCGACCTCATCGCCGGTGGACGCCTGCAACTCGGCATCAGTCGCGGCTCGGGCGAACAGGTGATCGACGGCTGGCGCTATTTCGGCTATGCGCCGGATGAGGGTGAGACGCACGTCGAACTGGCCCGGCGACACACGGAAGTGTTCTACGAAGTGCTGCGCGGCGAAGGTTTTGCTGAGCCAAATCCGCGACCGATGTTTGCGAACCCGCCGGGCCTGCTACGCGTCGAGCCCCATTCCGAAGGGTTGCGCGATCGCATCTGGTGGGGCTCGGGATCGGATGCCACCGCCGTCTGGGCAGCCGGTATCGGTATGAACCTACAATGCTCGACACTGAAGAACGACGAGTCGGGGCGACCGCTCCATGTTCAGCAGGCCGAGCAGATTCGCGCGTATCGGCAGGCATGGAAGGAAGCCGGACACATACGCGAGCCGCGCGTGTCGGTGAGTCGCAGCATCTTCCCGCTGATGAACGATCGCGATCGCATGTACTTCGGACGCGATGCGAACAGCGACGACACGATCGGGCTGCTGGACGGCACTATCCGGACAGTTTTCGGGCGCAGTTATGCGGCAGAGCCCGACGCGCTTGTCAGGCAGCTCGCAGCCGACGAGGCCATTGCGGAAGCCGACACGCTACTGTTGACCGTGCCGAATCAACTCGGCGTGGAGTACTGCGCGCACGTGATCGAATCGATCCTCACGCACGTCGCCCCCGCGCTCGACTGGTGTTAGGACAAGATCGCTTTGGCTTCAGCGCAGCGGAAGCCAAAGCGGTCCCTGCCACGCTTTCAGCGCATCAAGAAAAGCCTTCAATTTCGACGGCATGAAGCGCCGCGTCGGATAAACGGCGTGCACGAATATCTCCGGTGACGACCATTCGGGCAGCACACGCACCAGTTCTCCGCGGGCGATATGCGGATCGCAATAGCTCGACGGAAGCAGCGCGATCCCGTGCCCGCGAAGGGCGAATGCATGGACGATGTGAAAGTCTCGTGCGGCGACAGGCCCGCTCACGTGCACCCTGGCCGCTTTGCGGCCGCTGACCAAGTGCCATTCCGTCTCGTTGTTGCGGGCGTTGATCAGCACGCAGGGGTGCTGGCTCAGCTCGTTCGGGCGCGAGGGAAGGGGATGGTTTTGCGCATAGTCGGCTGAGACGACGAGCTGCCGCACGCTCCTTCCCACTCGCTGTGCAACGAGACTCGAGTCCTGCAATTCTCCGAAGCGAATCGCAACGTCGACGTTTTCGGCGATCAGGTCGATGAACGCGTTGGTGAAATACAGATCCACCAGGATCTGCGGATAGTCCTTCAGAAATGCCGACAGGAACGCGTAAAACGGTTCCTGCTCGAGCATCACAGGACCGGAAATGCGTAGCACGCCCTCCGGCTTCTTCTGCGTCTGAGTAATGACGCGCTCCGCGTCGTACAGATGACTCAGCGGCTCGCTGCATTGATCGAAGTAGGCGCGACCCTGTGACGTCAGGCTGAGCTTGCGCGTCGTGCGTTGCAACAGCGTGACGCCGAGCCGTTCTTCGAGCGCGGTCACCTTGCGGCTGACCGTTGAGACCGGCATGCCGAGCGCGCGCGCGGCGCGGCTGAAGCTCTCGAACTGTGCTACTCGCACAAAGACAGCGATGTCGTTGAGGTCAGCGAGTGGGGTCATGTGCAGCCCGGCGGTGACTTTTGCGCTGGTGAAAAAGACATTCCAAATATTCCAGTCTAATCAAAAATGATCGCTGGGACGAGACTTCTCTTCAAGCAGTTCAACTTCCTGGAGAGAAATCATGGCAAACAAAGTTGTCGTCATTACCGGTGCCTCGAGCGGAATTGGTGAAGCCACCGCCAAACTTCTTGCATCCAAAGGTGCCACTGTCGCACTGGCCGCTCGCCGCCTCGAAAAGCTCCAACGCGTTGCCGCTGAAATTCTGGCGAAAGGCGGGCGAGTGTCGGTCCATCAAGTCGACGTGACAGATCAGGAGCAGGTCAACCGCTTAATCAGTGACGTCGTAGCACAACATGGCCGCCTGGACGTCATGGTGAACAACGCGGGTCTGATGGCGATCGCGCCACTGTCGCTGCGCAAGACCGACGAGTGGGACCGGATGATCGACATCAACATCAAAGGCCTCCTGTACGGAGTCGCCGCGGCGCTGCCGGTTTTTGAAAAACAGCAGTCGGGTCACTTCGTCAACATCGCGTCGGTAGTGGGTCTGAAGGTCTTTAGCCCTGGGGGCACGGTTTATTCGGGGACGAAGTTCGCGGTCCGCGCAATCTCCGAAGGTCTCCGTCACGAAGTGGGCGGCAACATCCGCACGACCGTCATTTCACCGGGCGCGATCGACACCGAGCTGAAGTACGGTTCGGGCCACGACGACAGCCGCAATTTTGTCGTCGACTTCTACAAGATGGCGATCCCCGCCGACGCGATCGCGCAAGCCATCGCTTACGCAATCGAGCAGCCTGGTTCGGTCGACGTCAACGAAATCGTGATTCGTCCCACCGTTCAGGACTTCTGAAGCGCGGCACTGCGGTGGCTGAGCGCCGGCGGGCCAGAGCGCTTCTGACCCGTCCGCGCGCCAGTCACGGCGAAGCCAGCCCGAATAACTTCATCGAGGAGTTCATCATGCCTGCAGCAGTGTTTTCTCTCGCATTCGCCGCGTTCGCAATCGGAACGACGGAATTCGTCATCGTCGGCTTGTTGTCCGACATTGGAAGAGCGTTCGGCATTTCCGTGTCGACGGCCGGCTTGCTGGTGAGTTTCTATGCACTGGCCATATCTATAGGCACGTCTGTGGGAAGTCCGCCAATCCGCGCCAGTGAACGTGTTCAACCGCAACCAAAAAGAAGCAACGAGCGCCAGCATTTTCGATTCGCTGAAATCCGTAGGCTACCCAGGTATGCGTTGACGCCTTGTTCGTAGCAGGCGCAGGTCGCGCGGTTCACGTGAAGAAGTCAACGCAACAACGGGTAGTGACGAGGTGCTCGGCGTTCTGCGGATTTCCTGTAGAACAGCAAGACCATCAATCTTTGGCAGCTTGAGGTCCAATAAAACGAGCGCCGGGTCGTCGTTGAGGCGGTGTTTCCCGGCACCCTCGCGCCGCAGATACGCAAGCGCCTCTTCGCCGTCGCGGGCGATGGCCATTGCGCACGTTTCACGGTACGGCTCGAGAGCGATCTGCGCGAGGTCGAGGTCGTACGGATTGTCTTCGACGAAGAGAAGCGATTTCATAATGGCGGGCACGGTATCGGTTCACTGTTGCCGCAATGACTGTTCCGATCGCGTTCCGCAGCCGAGCGAATTGTGAGGGTCGGTGACGGGTGATTGCGCTCTGCGGTTCGCACGGCATTTGACATGGAGCAGATTTTGCGTCACGTAGCCAAGCACTAAGGGCTCAACGCCCGAGTCGTGCCTTTCGCCATGGACAACAATAGCCTGCGCCGGCCCAAGCTGGTCTTCTTTTCCACGAAGTGCCCGGAGCCGACTCCTGGTCGTTCGGCGGACGATTACCGTGTGTACGCCTCGTATCGTCCGGGCACCACCGGGCGCTTCATGGGTACATTGAAGGTCGTACGTGTGACGGACGGACGACTGCTCTTTCCTTTTGACGGCGCCGAGGAAATCGGTCCTTTCGAGACCAAGGAGGCGGCGCGAGACGCCGCGTCACGTCGCGGTATGGAAATCGTCGAAGCGGACCTCCATTCACCAGAACTCTGACCGAATACATGGGGACGTCCGCAGGAGCGACTTACTGTCTCGTATTTGGCAGAAGGCCGGCTGTCAGAACTGCTTTCGGAGGCCGTATGAAACTGATTTTAGGAAATGCCTGCCTGTGCGCGGTCACTGTCGTTGTAATCGGCGTTGCGCACGCGGCTGGAACGGAAGGGCAAGGGCCCTCCGCATCGAGCTCGAAAGAATCTGCAGCTTCGGGGCAGGGAGACGGTCGGGTGAGCGGACAAGGATCCGCCGGCGGCATGCAGCCGTCCACGCCGGGAGGAAATACCGGGAACACGGCGGATAGCGCCCGTTCTCCAACGCAAGAATCTTCGGGCGGTAGACAGCCCGTCACGCCTGTCACACCGTCGAGTGGTGCCAATCACAACGCGTCCGCCCGGAAAAGCAAGCCCGCCTCCGAGTAGAAGGCGTGACCCGCGACACAAGGCGACGTTTAAGTGCCGGCGGGCCCGACCGGCGCCATAAACTCAATGAGTTCGAACAGGCAATGCAGAGTGTTGCCTTTTCGGCAGAACCCGTCGATCTGCGCTTCTCTGCCGCGTTCGACAACCTCAGCTTCGTCGAGCGAGCTATACCCGATGATAGGAACCGCGGCGAAGCAGGCCGATTTACGGATGGCCGTAGCCACCGCGAATCCATCACAGACTGGCATCTCAATGTCTAGGACAACAATGTGAGGTCTTAATGTTGGCGGCGTCCTCAATGCTTGCGGTCCTCCTTCGATAACCGTTGTTCGGAACCCCTCAAGCGCCAGAACAGCCGCAAGCGCCTCCGCCCCGGCGCGATCGTCATCGACAATCAAGACAGCGACGGGCCGAGTGACGCTCGGGAACGATCGGACGCTCCACATACCGGAAGGACGCAAAGAGCTGGGCTGCATGTTCGAAAAGAGGGAATTTTCCGAGAAAACAGCGACGGCTATGCCGCAGGCTCACTCGCTGGCCTTCGAAAAACCCAGGTTCCTGAGGACCTTTTGGGCGTCGCAGCGGGCGGCTTCTTCGTTCGCGAATGCTTCCTTAGAATGATGAAGCACGAGCGATGACCCGCCGTCGGGATCGACCGCCAGTGCGATCCAGATCCACCCGCCTGGCTGACGTTCAGCCCGGATTTCCGGAGCATCGGACACGGCTAATTATCTCCCTCAGACATCACCGGAGTCGGCACTCTCTTTGCGAGTGTAGTCAAGCCTGCGATCGGCAGGAATTCAGGAGAACCGCAATGAATGAGGACCAAGTCAAAGGGGTCGGCGAAAAGGTGAAGGGCAAGATCAACGAGGGCGTCGGAAAAGTAACAGACGATCCCGCACAAGAAGCGAAGGGCGACGCACAGCAAATTGCTGGCGAGGCAAGACAACAGGTCGGCAACGCAGAAGAGGGTGGGAAAGACGCAACCAATGAGGCGGTGGATCGGGACCGGGGCTCTAACGCACCGTGATGTATCAGCTGAAGAATGAAGAAGCCGTATAAGGCTTGGGAGAAAGCCATGAAAGCCATGAATCGTATCTTAGCTCTGTTAAGCGTCCTCCTTGTAGCGGCAAGCACGAACGCGTTCGCGCAGACCACGCAAAAGGCTCCGTCATCAGCGACTCAGAACGACGCCATGAGGAATCATGTGGCCGACAGCGCTTCCAGCGGGGCAAGCGCCCCGGGCGGCCCAACACTTATGCAGGAACGTGAAAAGGGCATGTCGCCGGATGGCGCTTCGGGGACGGACGCGACCGGCAAGGCGACTGGGAAAATAAAACAATAAAGCTCCACGCCCGTCTCCAACGCGGACCGGTCGGAGACGGGCCATCGAGTGCTAAAGGTCGATCGCGCAGCGGAGGGCGCAGAGCGGGAACCGTTCGCCCTGTCCAGCCGGAGCACCGCGACGCTCCCAGCAAGAGACTCGTGGAATTGCGACGACCGTCTACCCAGCCGTCTAGCGGGCGGCACCGGCCGGTAGTGCCACGCAGTGCAAGTATTAGCTGTTCACCAGTCCGCTTCCCTGCGGAGGCCTATTGGAGCCCGGCTCTCGAAACGTTAGGATACGGCCCGAACTCTTGCAAAATCTTGACGACACTAGCAATGGATTTCCGAGCCGCTCCCGTTGAAAGCATGCAAGTTAAAACTTGTCCGGCAGGGGGCTCGTGGCCTGTTCGAGGCGATCCGATAGGTTTAACGAGCCGGCCGGCACAGCTTAGAAGCGCGCTGACCGCAAGCGCCTTTTCGCTGCAATCAAATCAGCTGTTCGCTTCGGATGCGTGAACGCTTTATGCTCGGTTCGCAGCCGACTCAGTTCGGCCAATTGCGGACTTCCTTCGGTACCGCAGCCTGCCCCTCGAATGACCGGTGCTCGTCGCTCAGCGGCCAGACATAGCTGCGGTCTAGCTGCGCACCGCAAGTGCGACGAAGCGTCCACATGGACGGCACGACTCAGTCGTGCCGTCCTGCCTGCGTCCTTCCTCGTGCCAGCACCCCCGTCAAGCTTTATCCTTCCGCGCTTTACGAAGCGCTGCCTCCAACTGGTCGACTGCATAGGGCTTGCGAAGGCTCTGCCAATGAAAGTCGCCTGGGTTGATGTCTTGAACGGTATCGCCGGATGCGAAGATGACCGATATGCCGCTGTGCACCGTCGCGATGCGATGAGCTAGTTCGATACCGGAAAGGTCGGGCAGGTGCACATCGGTGAGGAGCACGTCGAACGGGGCATTATCGAATGCGTCGAGCGCAGACTGCGCGCTGGACGCGGTTGTCGGGCAATCCCCTAACATTCGCAGCAGTTCGCTTACCGCATCGCGCGTCGGCTCGTCATCTTCTACGACTAGCACGCGAAGAGGCATGCGCTCCGCGACCTCGGACGTGCTTGCAGAAACAGCGCCTGCGCCGTCTTTCGGAGGCAGTCCCTCGGAGCCCAAGACCTGTCGGACTTTAGACGCGAGCTCCTTGCGGCTGTACGGCTTGCTAATGAGTTCGACGTTAGGGTCTAGGCGGCCGCCGTGAACAATCGCGTTTTGCGTATAGCCTGAGGTGAAGAGGACGCGCAAATGAGGCTGCAGCTGAACGGCACGTCTTGCCATTTCAGGACTCTTCAACGTTCCCGGCATCACAACGTCTGTGAAGAGAAGGTCTACGTGAACGCCGCTGCTGAGCACTGCAATCGCCTGGTCAGCGTTGTCTGCCTTCAGAACGGTGTAACCAAGGTCGGTAAACATCGCGATCACAGTCGCTTGAACCTTGAAGTCGTCCTCGACTACAAGCACTGTCTCACTGCCTCCTATGGCGGGAGCGTTGAGTCTAGTTGTTGTTTCGCGCGCCTCGGCGGACGTTCGGGGCAGGTAGATGCGTACTGTAGTGCCGTGCTCAGGCTCACTGTAGATCCGGATGTGTCCGCCGCTCTGCTTCACGAAGCCGTATGCCATGCTTAGGCCCAATCCAGTTCCTTGACCTTCAGGCTTCGTGGTAAAGAACGGGTCAAACGCCTTCTCGAGCACATCGGCCGACATCCCGCTTCCAGTGTCAGTCACGCCAAGCATCACATATTGACCAGCCGGCACGTCCGACAGCGAGCGCACGTAGTCGTCGTCAAGCAGCGCGTTCGACAATTCGAGCGTCAGCTTGCCGCCGTCGGGCATGGCATCGCGCGCGTTGATTGCGAGATTCAAGAGGACGTTTTCAAGCTGATGTACATCTACGAACGCATTCCAAAGACCGCCGGAGACCACCGTCTCGACCTCGATGGTTTCTCCTAGTGCTCGGCGCAGCAGGTCATCCGTGCCGCGGACCATAGCTGCGAGGTTCACGGGCTCCGGCCGAAGCGCCTGGCGCCGACCAAACGCTAGCAACTGCGAGGCGAGCGTTGCGCCGCGCTCGACGGCCTGAATGGCATTTCCGAAGCGCTCCATTGACCACTGATCCCGGGCGCAACGGGTTTGGAGCAGTTCGAGGTTGCCACGCAGGACCTGGAGCACGTTGTTGAAGTCGTGGGCCACGCCTCCTGTCAGCCTGCCGATCGCCTCCATCTTTTGCGCCCGAAAAAGCGCGGCTTTTGTCTCCTCGAGGAGCTTGTCGGCTTCTCGCTTCTCAGTGACGTCTCGAGTAATTTTTGCAAATCCAAGCAGGGCGCCGGAATCGTCGCGAATCGCATCGACGATTACGTGGGCGACGAATCGAGTCCCGTCGCGGCGCACACGCCATCCTTCTGATTCGAAACGTCCATCACGGGCTGCAATCTCGAGTGCACGCTGCGGCAGGCCGGCGGCTGCGTCTTCCGGCGTGTAGAACCGGGAAAAGTGCGAGCCCATTATTTCCTGCCCGCTGTAGCCCTTGATGCGCCGTGCGCCGTTGTTCCAGTTGGTGACAAAACCATCTGGCGACAGCATGTAGATTGCGTAGTCGGAAACGCCGTCGACGAGTAATCGGAATCGTTGCTCGCTTTCGATTACCGCCGCGTGAGCCTTCCGTTTCTCGCTCTCGTCGCGTACCAGTTTTACGAAGCCAACTTGGGTGCCGCTTGCATCTACGAGCGCAGTTGTCACGACGCTCGCCCACAACACCGAACCGTCTTTTCGCTTACGCCAGCCCTCGATCGTGGAGCTACCTTTTTCTCGCGCCTGGCGGAGTTCGGCTTCAAATGCCCCTCGATCCTTTGGATCATCGGGCAGCAAGACGGTCGAATGCATTCCGATGATTTCGTCAGAGCGGTAGCCATAGATGACCTCTGCTCCGGCGTTCCAGGTCGAGATAAAGCCATCGGGCGTTATGGCGAATACTGCGAGCTCGGTGACGGACCTGGCCCACTCCCTTATCCAGTACTCAGCGGCGGGACCATCTGGATTCTTGGTGCGAGACATGTTGTTCAATTTTTGTACAGGGACGCCGTCTATTCTACAAGCGCGAGCAACAAGTCTATCGCGCTGCCCGGAACTTGCCCTGCTCGCCGCGAGTCAAGTGCGTTCTGTCCTTCCGCGAATTGCCAGATTGAAGACCATCGATCGGTAACGACCTCATATGCCGGTGCAACGTAGCGCCATATGGACGGTCAAACCCGAATGCATGAGCGAAGTCCATGCTAGCGCCCCCATTACCGGACCCGGGGATGTTTTTGCAACTAGCTACCGTCGCGGCATGTCTCCGTAAAATTACTTTATAAAAGACGTCAGGCAGTAAGCTCGACATGCCGATCCCCTTTGGAGGGCTCTATCCATCCCGCGCTCGGTCCACAATGAGGGCCGAGGCGGCGAAGCGGGGCGCACCGATGGCTTCGGCGCGAGCCCGCGTATTGAGTCGCTTCGATGCATGCTTCGGAGGCATGGGCACTCATTTTGCGTAGCTCGCAGGAATACTTTTCGACGCACTAGTATGAAAGCGACAATCTGGGGACATACCTACCTGCCGGAAGGGCATGAAGAGGTTCATCGTTTCTCGTTCGAGTTGCACGACGGAAGTTCGGCGCCTCCCGTCCGAGAATCCATTTCGTTGCGTACCGCTCGTGTAGTGGTCGCGCATTTACAAGACGGTAACGCGCTGATTCAAATGTTCCGCGCTATCGTTAGTAGCGAGCCGGCGAGCTACGATGACTTGATCGGCCGGAGCTTTCAGGATGATTTCATCGAAAACGGACCAAGCGATCGCATCGATGCCTCACCGCGTTGGCAAAACGCCGATCGCTGAGTTGACGTTGAATACACCCGACCGTAGCGGGCAGTGCGCGGCCACTTGCCGCCCTTCGTCGGGACCATCGCGCGGTCATTCAAGCAACTGTTGCGCCCCGAAATCGAACGACGGCCGATGGCGGCCGCAATGGCACCTGATGTGGCGACGGCGCTGTAACCGTGACGTTCGGAAAAATCCGACGCGCTCGTGGTCAGCAACCAAACGCAGGCGTAGGGACGTACCGTGGCCTCATGTTCTATTGCCGCAGCGCTTTCCTTTCGTTCGCTATAACGGTCTACCAGGTACGGACCGATATAACGAGTAAGCAGCGTGAACTTCACCAGCTCTTTCATTACGACGACGACCCGGTCGAAGTAGGCCGAGGGTTTCATCCGGCCGGCTTCATCGAACTCCATGACTGCCTTGGCCACCGACGACTGGTCCGGGATGGTCAGCATGCGCATCCAGCGTCCGAGCATGCGCATCTGGTTGACGGCGTTGAACGACTGCGAGCCGCCACTTATCTGCATCACCGCGAGCGTTTTGCCCGCTTCGGCCGGACCGCGCCGACCGATAACGGAATCCAGCCGATCTGCGCCTTTAGGATGCGGGCCATCGCGCCGCGGCGCTCCGGCGAGCACCAGACCATGCCTTCCGACCACACCACCAGGTCTCGCAGTTCGGCCACCTTGGGTGAGTGTCCAGCGCATCGTTGCGCATCAAGCCGCAACCTAAGTTCGGCATCAAGTGTCGGTCCGCCCCGCTCGAGTTCTGGCCCGCGAACTTGCCGGCCGCACGGCACTTGACGAACTGATGCGGGCGATCGTCGCAGCCGAACCAAGGGAGTACGATGCGCTGGTCGGTCGCCCAGTTCAACGATCTCTGACGGGAGCAAGTCGAAAAAGCGCACGTCTCCTGACGGCTATGGGCGCCGAGGTGCGGACGTTTAACCGAAGCGCCTGCCACCGCGAGCGTGGCAATCATGGCGAAAGGTGAGTTTTCATTGCGAGCAGCATACCTTGGGTCCAAAGACGCATTCTTGACGTAACGGCCCCAAAGGTGGAGCGTCCGTATAAGACCCCTTTCGGAAACGTACTAGAATGTCATTAATAGCAACGCATCGGCGAGGGGTTGGAGTGCTAACGCCAGAGGGCGCCGACGACGCCGAAATTATCGTCAGGCCGCGCACCGGTGGCGGCTTCCAGGTCGAATTTCCGTCGTCCACGGGGGTTCGTATCACGACGGCGGATACGGAGCAGGAGGCGCTCGCCTTAGCGCGGTCGTTAGGTCCTGACATGCAAGTGCGCTTTCTTCCTGCCGCTGATGGCGTCGTGCGGTGATGGCCGCGGGCTTACGGGCCTGACTGAGTTGGTGCTGGTCTTTAACTAGCCATGACGACGATCGTTGTGTTCTGGAATGAGGGAAGTGTCGGCCACGAGTGCGCCGCTCAAGCCCTACGCTCGGTCGACCTCGAAGTTTGCGAGGATGATATATTCGTAGGTGCCTCCTCAGTGACGACGCCTGCGCGCGAAAGGCCGACGTTGCGATGTGTCATTGATCGACTATGGCCGAACGACATCGTTGTCGTTTTCGATCTGGCGTCCCTCGGCAACGGCTACTCCGACGTTCTCGATACGTTACGGATGATCGCGGAGAAAGGCGCTTCGGTTGCCTGCCTCAGCCGGACAGATGCCGGATGGGCAGTCGTTCGACACGAAACGTTGATCGCCGCGCTCACTTTAATTGCAGACCTAGATCGAAAGGTCAGGACACTACGAGCGAGAGACGCCTCTCGGCGCTTGAGTGACCTTGGAGCGAAACTAGGTCGCCCTGGGTCGCTGAGCGCGGAATTACAGCGTGAGGCGCTCGCAGCGTTGGCAGTGGGAAGCACGGTCTCGGACGTCGCCCGCGCCTTGAAAACATCACGACAGACAATCTTGCGACTTCGCCGATCACAGAGACCACGTGAGGGCAGCTCTTGAACCGCCTCACACACGCAGCGCGCTGCTTCAAGTGATGGGTCACCTGCGGGCGCGCCTGCTAGATTGGGGGCGCTGAGGCGCCGGGACCATTGAAGCTCGCAATGTCGACGAAGGTGATTGCTACGCCGACGGTTTCGCCTGTTTCTGAAGTATAAGGAAAAATCTTTCGAACAAAGCAACGTTGGCGATCGTCACGTATGACAGCTTCGAGTGGCTTACTCGCATGAAGTACTCGCTCGATGTCTGCATAGAAGTCGTCGTCGCGGAAGATGGGCACGAGGTCGGCGATACTCCGACCGGTGTCACCGGATCTCAGGGGAAACACGTCACGCATTGACGATGTGAACCATCGAAGCTTCAACTCAGTATCGAGGAACATCGTCATGACGCCGGCGCACAGCAGTACATGATTCTGCATCGCCAGTTCAGCGACGTTCGCCTGCAACTGTGTGTTTGAGCGGTCAAGATCTTCGTTGCTACGTTCGAGCTGTTCGTTAGATGCTTTCAGCTCCTCGTTCAGCGCCAACAGCTCTTCGTGTGACGCATCGACTTCTTCGCGGGAGATCCGGGCTTCGTCCTTCCAATCGACACTTTCGGCAGTGCCGAGGTCGTCTTGCAGGATGGACGCGTCGTCGGCATCAAGCGCGCGTATTTCGTCCTGCCCTCGTATGAATGAAACCAGCAAACGGTCACACGGGCCCTCCTCCGAGTTTCGAAGCGGCGTGACGCGTATGTTCATCGATGTGCTCGCCGAGGCGCCATCTTGCGCAACCGTGAGTATCAGCGAACGCTCTTCGTGCACGGCTTGCACCATGCCCTGCCGAAGGCATGCCGCCCATGGCTGGGGGACCAGGTCGATGACATTGAGTGAAGGCTCTCCCGGAGGAAGAGCGAGAATCCCGCTGGTTCTGCCGTACGAACGGAGAACGTTGCCTTTCTGGTCCGTCAGCACCGATGGGATGTCAAACCGTTCGTAAGCGACGCGAAGTGCAGCACGAGGCAACGCCTGTGCATGGCTGGCGGTTCGCGCATGGCTTATCCGCCGTGCCGTGGGCATTGGCCCGGTCTTGCGGTAGATGTTCCATTTTCGCGAGACGCTCTCAAAGCCATGCCCACCGAGCGGTAAAGCCTCACTTGTGCCTAAGAACAGGAAGCCGCCTTCGCGCAACGAACAGTGAAGAACGTTCAGAACGTCCTTCACCGTCTCGGGTGCCAGGTAGATGAGCAGATTTCGGCAAGTGACAAGATCCAGACCGGAAAGTGGCGGATCGGAAATAAGATCCTGCGGCACAAACACCAGCTTTTCACGTAGGAACCGTTTGACTCGGAACGCACCATCGACTTCGTAGAAGTACCGGGTTTGCTGTGCCCTGGAAAGTCCGCCTAGCGACTCTTTGCGGAATACGCCACGACTGGCTTGCGCGACCAACTCTGGCGCCGCGTCGGTTGCGAAAAGTTGAAAGTCGCTCGACTGTTCTCTTACGCGCGAGATGTCGTCAAGAAGCATCGCGACCGAATACGCCTCCTCCCCGGTCGCGCAGGCCGTCGTCCAAACTCGAATTGAACGCCGGCCCTGTGTCTGGAATAGGAGCGGTTCGAGCACGTCATGACGCAGGGTCTCCCAGGCATCAGCATCACGGAAGAATTCCGTCACATGTAACGGGATGTTGCGCACCAACGCTTCCAGTTCAATCAGGTCATCTTCGAGGAGGAAAGCGTAATCATCGAATCGCCACACCTTTCGCACATCCATGCGCTGCTGAATGCGCCAAAGCAACGGAGACGGCTTGTAGCCGCTCAAGTCGAAGCCCGCGTGCATGCGGACCAGGGAGATGATGCGATGGAGTGATGAGGGCACGTCGTCAGTCGCGTGAGTGGCGGACACCGGGGCTGCGTAATCGGGACCGGTGCAGGCCACAAGCTGCCAATGGCACCGACAGGCAGAATGTGGTGGTGGATACCTCGACGAATGACCGCGTTCGGCATGCCGTCATGCAAAGCGGTGAGCGGATCTTGAACGATGACCACGCCCCCGGCTTGCCGGATGCGCACGGCGCCAGCCGTACCGTCCATGCCCGTTCCCGATAGGATGACAGCAAACGAAGGGGGCTTCTTCCGGAGAGCCAAGCTCTCGAGAAAAGAATCAATCGTGTCAATGCCGGGGCGTCGCGACCCGCCTTGCGCTGGTCTCGTTGCAAAAACGCCGTCTTCGAGCGTCAGAACATGCTCCGGCGACGGAAGATACACACAGTTGGCCTCGGGGCGCAATCCGGCCGTCGCGGCTCTGACCGGAACGTGAGTGCACTTCGCGATTAAGGAGGGGAGGCCACTGGGCGAGCCGGCGGGCAGGTGCTGCAAAACGACAATTGCAAACGGGACCGAGGCCGGAAGTCCCCTAAACAGCTTCTGCAGGGCCGCGATGCCGCCGGCAGATGCACCGACCGCGACGATCGGCACGTCGGCCGCGGCCTCGTTTGACGTCGGCAAATCGTCCATAGCCAGCTCCTCTCACACGTGTTGATGCTAAGCCACTTCCGGGCAATCTGCCGCGCGCTCGTGGAGGCGGTCGTCGAAACGGTCACTTGGCTCGCCTGAGACTTCTCGGAAGCCACCTCTCAGCCGCCCAGCTATCTGTAGCGTGAAGTGCCGGCACAGCTGGGCACCCTTCGTGTTCTGCACCGCGGCGCACCCCTCCTTAGGTGCTGTTGGAGGACTGGAGGAATAATGGCGCTGACCGCAACAGCTCTTAACATGTACTGAACCTGAGTTCAGGGGTTGTAGTCATGAAGAGGCACGAGGCAAAGGCGAAGCATTTCAAACTAACAGGTTCGAAAGTCCGCCGGCAAACGCAAGTGACTGACTTCTTCCAATGTGGAGGTTGCGCTCTTGCTGCTAGTCCGCCACTTCAACCTTGACAAGAGATGATGTTGAAGACGTCAACGGAGTCTCATTGAACGCTCCCTGTATCCGATTATTCGTCGAGCAACTCGTAGGATTGGGCGTCCATTGCACTCATAAAGCGGTCTTCACCGCGCCAGGGTCGGAACGGCAGTTGTGGGTGGCGGATTCAACCGGTCGATGCAACGATGCGATTAAATCGCTCAGCTGGCGTATCGAAGTTTAGTGTCTTTCTAGGTCGTTCGTTGAGCCGCCTGGCTACGGCGTCCAGCTTTGTCTGTGAGTAGGCAGATAGATCAGTACCTTTAGGGAAGTA